>JADKAQ010000010.1 GCA_016719105.1 Gemmatimonadota bacterium
GGGGTCGACTCGGCGCGCATCGGGATCTACGGCGTCTCGTACGGTGGGTTTACGACGCTCTTGGCGTCGCTCTTCCGCTACCTGGGCATTCCTTCGCCGCCGGTATCTCGGTCAGGCGGGCGTCACCGACTGGGCGCATTCATCGGATGAGGACCGCACGCATCCTCGGACGCCCCAGCGACGACCTCGACGGCGTACGCCACCTCCAGCCCCATCAACCACGCCGCCGGGCTGCGCGACGCCCCTCATCGAGCATGGGATGATCGACGACAACGTCGAGTTCCGTGACGCAGCCCGCCCGCGCAACAGCGCTGGAGCTCAGGAAGCCGCTCCCGACATGGCGTTCTATCCTACCGAGCCGCACCCGGTCGAGGGGGCGCCGGACACTGGTCAGACTTGGCTGCTTGGGGTTGGCGGCGTTCTTCCGGCGACATCTCATCGATCGATGACCGCCGTGGGGCGACATGAAACGGAGCCGCGCCGTAGGTCATTTTGAGCCGCACCCTCGGCTGTGCGGGTCCCAACACGGCCACATCTGACTCGCGCTCCTCGTTGAGCACGAGAAAGACGTCGCGGTCCTGGCGAAAAGTGAAGCCGAATGGTGCATTGGCCGAGAGGGGTGCGCCTGAGGCCGTTGTACTGCACCAGCGAGTTGAGCACCGCCCGGGTGGTGAAGGCGAAAGCGGGCAGCGACAGCAGGTGCGCGACAAACGGGCCCGTTAGGCAGCGACGCATCGCCGCGCGTGTAGCCAAGCTTGAAGCCGAGCGTGCGGGGGGCGGCCGCGCCGACCGTGGCCGAATTGATCGAGCCGCCGAACTGACGGCGGAAGTCGGCATTCGCCGTTCAGCACGATCGGGCGCCCTGGTCGGTGCTGCTGAACACCGTGATGTCGCTGGACGGATAGTCCCCCGCCGGAACCAGCACCGTGTCGGCAAGGGGTGGTGAACGCGTCGGTCACCCGGTTGCGCCTCATCGAGTAGAAGAGCGCCATGTTGTCGGCCGGGGACCACGCTGGTGCCGAGGCTCACGTTCCAGTCCAATGTTCGCCGCGTGTGCTGGTCACCACGTCATTGAACATGTTGATGCTGAGGCGTCGCAGGTTGAGGACGTACGATTGAACACGTAGCGAGCGTTCCCCGCGTCCGCTTGATGTCGCGTGGTGACGAAGTCGGCGCCTGCCTCGACGTCGGGGCCCCACCGCGACGTGCGAGAGCGACGCGCTCATGTTGGTGCTCTGCAGTCGGCGCCTGTGCGCCAAGCCACGTCATCGTTTCCGGGTCCTTCGTCGTGGGTGCGGGCCCCGAAGCCCTCGGACGTTGAGCTTCGTACGGGCCAGGAGCGAAAAAGTCGACACCACCAACGGTGTTGGCCGTCTCGGCGTTGCGCCGGTCCACGAGCATGGCCTCACATACCCCGCCCTCTTACAGGTCGTGCTTGATGCGCGCCACGTTGAAGGCGGTAAGCGGGTCGCCGCATCGCGACGCCGTCATCGCCGAGAGGAGCCGACCGTCTCGGAGTCGAGTCGTCCCGTCAGGTGCCCGCCGCCTAACATGGGGACCCCGCCTGAGTCGGCGTTGATCCCTGAGGTTGCGCGAGAAGAAGGCGAGGAATGGAGGCGGTTCGAATTGCCCGCGTGACCGGAAGGAGAAGATGCGGAGTTTTCCAGGAAGAACTCGCGCTTCTCGGGAAAGAAGAGGTCGAAGCGTGAGGTTGACCCGTCATCGACCCCCACCTGCGCGAAGTCGGGGTCAGGCCAGCCGTCAGGTCGAGCACCAGCCCCGACGCAATTCCTCTGACTTTGAGGTCGACGCC
This sequence comes from Gemmatimonadota bacterium, assembly GCA_016719105.1. Lineage (NCBI taxonomy): Bacteria > Pseudomonadati > Gemmatimonadota > Gemmatimonadota bacterium. The sequence continues at coordinate 1,814 of JADKAQ010000010.1, forward strand.
GACGTTCCCGATGCCCGACGTCGTGCTCCCATCCGTCTCGTGTTCCTGGTCGGCGCCTCCCAGCACGTAGGGCTTGAGGTCGACGTTGACGCCGGGGCGCGGAAGGTCGAGCCCCACGAGGTGGCCGGCGCGACGCTACGCGCGATCCCTTCGCTGCCCCGCGCCCAGCCGCGCCAGAGGACTTCCTCGTTGCCACATGAATCATGCGGTACACGTTGAACCCCACGCTGCCGTCGCCGTGATAGCGGAGCGTGCGAAAGGAATCGCGAATTCCGCCCGACCACCCCTCGGCGGTGGCTTGGCCGCCACCGTCCAGATGCCGCGCCAGTCGATGCTGTACTCCTCCCTCATCGGTCAGGAAGGCATCGAACTCGGCACCGTTAGATTGGTGGCGAAGAGGAAGGCGTTGCGATGATCGTGAAACGGATCGATGAGGATGGCGATCGCGTCGTCGCCGGCGAACTTTCGGCTTTCCGTCGAACTCCGTCTCCATGACTTTGTCGCGCGCCAGGGATGCGCGAGACGATGCGCTCGGGGTGTGTGTCGCGGGCGATCACCCCGACGAGCGCATCGCCGGCGGCAATGATCCGCACCTCGGTCGCCTCCGTCGAGAGTGCCTTCCACGGGTTCGCGCCGCCGGAACTCGGTGATCAGGGTCGCCGTGCGCCACGACGCCTCGGTGAGCAGGCCGTCGACCGAATGGCGCCAGTGGCCGATGCGGCGAGGGGTGCGGCGACCACCGTCGCTACCGGCGGCGCGACCGGGCCCGTCGTCGCCTGCGCCCACGTCGTGGACGCAACGGTCGATCCGGAGGCCACGAGCATCATGCTCGCGGAGCATGCGCCGGATGCCTGTGCACGACCCTCGCGGCGCCGGCGCTCGATGCTCCGGAACGCGCGCGCCGGCGTTGCAGCCCAGGTACAACGACTCGACCTTTTCGCGCGCCCACGGCGTCCGGCGCAAGAACCTGAGCGACGACGACACACTGGGTCGCTGGTGAAGCAGGCGATGCGCACGCGCCGACCCATGCGCGCCCGCCCCATGGACTCGACCAGCTCGGTGAGCGCTGCGCTCGAGGTGATGCCGTGCAGCGGATTGCGGCCTGGCCGGGAGGTGTGCCATGACGGCGAACGATCACCAGCGGCAGCGGGTCGCGCTGGCGTGCACGCGAGGCGCGCCAGATCACGCGCGCCCCGCGCAGCTTCACGCGCGCCCCGCGCAGCTTCACGCGCGCCCCGCGCCGTCTCACGCGCGCCCCGCGCCGTCTCACGCGCGCCCCGCGCCGTTTCGCACGCCATAAGCCAGCCGCAATTCCCCCTACCGCCCCCCTCGCCACCCGCTCTACCTTCGCCGCTCCACTCCCGCCTCACGTGACCGACTTCCCGCTGGGCCCCTCAATCACGGTCGAGCAACTCTCGGCCGATCCCTACCCGCTCTTCGCACGCCTGCGCGAACGCGAACCGGTCACCCGGGCCCCGCCGTGGGTCGGTGGCTCATCACCTCGCGCGACATCGCCATGGAAGTGCTGCGCGACCACGAGCGCTTTGCACCGACGATCCGCATTCCCCATCCGCGACACCTTCGGGGGCGCAGATGCTCAGCACCGAGGGCGAGGCACAACGACGCTGGGTCGGCCTGCGCCCCGCCGTTCAACGCGCGGGCCGCCGAGGAGTCGCGACCGCTGGTCGAGGCGATCGTCGAGCGGGCCCTCGCGCGCCTCGCCGGCCAACGCCCGACCGCCGACCTCCGCGCCGACTACGCCGCCCCATCGCCCTCGAAGTCATCGCCCGCGTCATCGGCCTCCCCGTCGCGCTCGACGAGCAGCTGCGCCGCTGGTACGACACCTTCGTCGACGCACTGATGAACTACGAGCGCGATCCCGGGACGCGCACGCGCGCCACGCCGCGGTGCGCGCCTTTCGCGACACCATCGCCCCGCGCCTCGCCGCGCCCGACGCAGACGAGACCACCCTGCTCGCCTCGCTGGCGCGCGCGCATCCGCGCCTGCTCGACGACGCCGAGATCGGCCCAACGCCCTCATCGTCATGTTCGGAGGAATCGAGACGACCGAGGGGCTCATCGCCAACGCGCTCTGGGCCATGTTCCATCACCCCGACGCCCTCGCGAGGGCCCGCGCCAGCGACGACGACCTCGATCGCTGCATGGAGGAATCGCTGCGCTGGGAGCCGGCGGTGCAGACGTGCACACGCTACGCCGCGCAGTCGTGCACGCTGCACGGCGCCGAGATCCCGGCGGGGGCGGTGGTGCAGTGCATGGTGGGGCGATGAATCGTGACCCGGCCCACTATGCCGATCCCGACCGATACGACCCCTGGCGACAGGAGTCGTTAGGGCACGCCGCCCGGCTTCCGGGCGCCACTTCTGCCTCGGGGCGGCGCTGGCCAAGGTCGAGGCGCGCGTCGCGATGCGACGCCTGTTCGAGCGCTTCCCCGCGCTGCGCTTCGATCCCCGCGGGTCGAGCGCCCCCACCGGGCACGAGTTTCGGAAGGCGGGGCGCGTGGCCGTCCAGCTGACCTGACGCCAGCGCTCCGCCCGGGCATAGAAAGATTGGTGCCGTGCAACGCCTCGATGCTATGATTGGGCGCGCGCTGCCCTCCCCCCTCGCGGCGGGCGCCAGGTTCCCTGCGTCGAGGATGCTGATGCCCCCAGTTCGCGTGCCGCTCTTTCACCGGATCACGGACGGAATCCGCATCACCGCGCGTCCGACCTTCCTGCACGAGCGCTCGAGCGCCGCCATCGGCCAGTTCGTCTTCGAGTACCACATCCGCATCGAGAACTGCGGCGAGCAGGCGGCGCAGCTTCGCTCGCGGCGGTGGCTCATCCACGATGACTCAGCGGGCGACTCGGTCGTCGAAGGGGACGGCGTGGTGGGCGAGCAGCCGTACCTGCAGCCGGGTGAGGTGCACGAGTGCCGCTCGTACTGCGTGCTCAAGTCGCAGCAGGTGGATGGAGGACCTATCGCTTCGTGCGCGACGACGGCTCGACGTTCGACGCCGTGATTCCGCGCTTCACGCTCGACGCCTAGTCGCGGGAAGCGGGGCCAATAGGCGAATCGGCGGCCACGCATCGCCACGCTGCGTCGTGAGTATCTTGCGGCGTCGCCCCTCAGGAGCCGTTGATGACCTCGAGCCTCGGACGCGCCGCGGGTCCCCGCAGCGCACGCATCCAGGCTTCGCCGCAATTTCAACGGGCGCACCTTCGCTCAACACGTGCCCCCGTCTCGATCGGCTTCCGGATGGGGTGGAACGTCCGTCTTCGCGAGTTCCTGTGCGGGGGAACGGCGCATTCCGTCGGGGACGATCCCGATCGTGAATCCGGTGGCGCGCTGGGCGGCGCCCCCGAGACGGGGCAGCGTCACGCGACTCGGGCATTCGACACTCCTCATCGAGATCGACGGCGTGCGCATCCTCACCGACCCGGTGTGGAGCACGCGTGTCTCGCCGCTCGCCTTCGGCCCCAAGCGCTTTCACCCGGTGCCGGCGCCGCTGGCGGCGCTCCGCCGCTCGACGTCGTGCTCGTCTCGCACGACCACTACGATCACTCGACCGGCAGACGATCCGCGCCCTGGCCCGTGCCGGCGTCCCGTTCGTCACGTCGTTAGGCGTGGGGCCATCATCGAGTCGGGGGGTCCCGCCCGAGACCGTGATCGAGCTCGACTGGTGGAGCGCACCGAGGTGAACGGCGTCACGATCACCGCGACGCCTCGCAGCACTTCTCCGGTCGCGGAATCAGGACCGGAACAGCACGCTCTGGTCGGCGATGCACTGCCAGGCGACCGGCACTCGTTCTTCTTCGGCGCCGACTCGGGGCTCACCCCGGAGTTCAAGGGATCGGCCGTCGCCTGGGACCGTTCGACGTGGTCGCCCTCGAGATCGGGGCCTACCATCCGTCGGGGGCGACATCCACCTGGCCCCGAGCATGCGCTCGTGGCGCGCGGGATGCTGGGGAGCGGGCGGTCCTCCCCATCCACTGGGGACGTTCAACCTCGCCATCCACCCGTGGGACGAGCCGGCGGGGCGATCGTGCGCTCTCGCCCCGACGCGCAGGTGCAACTGCTGCTCCCCGGTTCGGCGAGGCGATCGAACCGGCGCGCGGAGGGGATCGTCCCCTGGTGGCGCGGCATCGCGGCGGGGCGCGCCCCAGGCAACGACGACGAGGGGCTGGCCCGGCGCGCCCTGGAGTGGCTGCCGGACTAACGCGCGCCAGCAGGCTTCGCCGCTGGCGCGCTCACACCCTTCCTGTGCGCCGACCGCTCAGTCGCTCGTCATGATGAAGAGCGGCGCCCCGTCGAAGTCGTAGATGGGACGCAGTCGGCTCGTCTCGTAGTACTTTCCCACCTGCACGACTTTCTTCTCCGACGTCACGCTGCCGATGTGCACGCTGTCGTAGAAGCCGCGGTGAATGCTGACTAACCGCCCGAAGCGCTTCGCGAGGATGAGGTCGAGCGCCAGGTTGCCGAAGGCCATCGGGACGATCGAGTCGAGCGCGTCCGGGATCGCCCGAGCGCACCAGGTAGCCCAGGCGCTGGCTCACGACGTCGATGCGGCGTCCGTTGTTGTCCTTGGGCGACAGCTCCTTGAAGCGCCGCGGCGACCTTGTCCCCCACCCCGCCCAGCTTGCGGTGGCTGAACATGTCGGCCTCCGACCCCTCGAAGCTCATCCCGTCGTGCGAGGCGAGCTGCGCCCCTTGAGGCGAGCCGACCGCATAACGACTCGGGTGACGGTTGCGATCGTAGGTGAGCAGCTCCGCCAGCTGCTCCACGTCGACCGCGTGCTCGCGGAATGACGCAGCGGTCGGCAGCGCCGGCCAGTGGTGGGGAGCAGCGCCGTGAAGCCGGCGTAGCGCCCGAAGACCTCGATGACGAGGTAACGCTCGTGCGACCCGGCCGAGGTGCGCAGTGCGTGCGTGAGCTCGATCGTGCGCGTCACGCAGGGTGCTGAAGCCGATGCAGTAGTCGGTGCCGAAGACGTCGTTGTCCATCGTCTTCGGGATGGCGACAACGTTTACACCCTCGTCATGCAAGCGCTTGCCGTACGACAGCGTGTCGTCGCCCCGATGGGGATGAGCGTGTCGATCCCGATGCTCGAGGTTCTTGAGGATGTCGGGCGTAACGTCGTTGACCTTGTTCTCATACCCGGTCAGGTACGCGGGGGACGCGCTCGAGCGGCAGGTGCGAGGGCGCGTGCGCGACGTGTGCAGGAAGGTCCCGCCCGTACGGCCGGCGCGGTTCACGATCGCCTCGGAGAGGACCTGGATGTTGTCGCTGTTGTCGGCGTCCTTCTCACGATGGTAGTCGACCAGCCGCGCCCAGCCGCGGCGGATACCGATCACGCGATACCCCTCGCGCAGCGCGCGGATCGTGATGGCGCGAATGGCTGGATTGAGGCCGGGGACGTCGCCCGCCGGTAAGGATGCCGATGGTCCCTTCGAGCCCGACATGCGTCTCCTTGCTGGTGCGGATTGCGTCTGCTGCTGGTCGACGACAGGGTAATCGCAACCGGGGTGACTGTCCCGGCCCTCGTGCCACGCGCCGGACCTTCCCGAGCTCGGCGCGAGGGCGACACGCATCCTCGAGCGCTTCAGAGGACCGTCAGCCGCCCCGCCCCCTGATCCACCTCGTCGATGCGCCGCTGCGCCTCGCCCCAATCCACGACCGGCGCCACGTCGGTATCGGACAGCTGCAGCGAGGCCAGCGCCCGTTCCACCAGGGCGCCTAACGCCGGCCCCAGCGCCAACCCGAACTCCAGCTCCGCCCGCCGGCACAGGCGCTCCTCGCGCGCCCGGTCGCGCCTGGGCGGTGCACCCCCATGCAGTCCACGCGGGCGTGCATCCCCTCGTGCACGATCGACGCCGCCACCGGTGCAGCGGTGATGTCGCGCCGGTTGAGGAAGGTCAGCTCCGTCATGCAGACGCGGTCATCGGGGAAGTAGGCCCCGCGACAGGCGTAGCGCACGACCCAGAAGTGCGCAGGTCGCGCTGCGCAGGTGGCGCAGGCGCCACGGTTGCGCCTGTTCGATCAGCTGCAGCGCGTCGTCCAGCCGCTGCAGCACGTCGCCGGTGCGGATATCGGGACGTGAGTTCTCCACCACGACCTGGAAGCCGCGCACCGTGTACAGCTCCTGCTCGGCCGGGGGGCATGGTCATGGTCGCTACCCCGCCGCGGCCATCGTCGACGGCATGCGCACCGCCGTCACCTTGCCGCGCGCCACTTCCACGTCGCCGGCCAGCGACGCTCGTAGCGACGATCACCTTTGCGCGCCCCCCACCTCCTCGGCGCGCGACCGCAGCACCAGCTCGATCCCCATCGGGGTCGGCTTGAGGTAGTCGACGTGCAGCGACCCGGTCACGAAGCGCGGCGTCTCGTCGCGTCCGGGAAGCTCGCCCGCCGCGTGCATCGCGGCCGCCGCACCGGCCGCAATCGAATGGCAATCCACCAGTGAGGCAAGGAGCCCGCCATACACGTAGCCCGGGAGGGCGATGTGATACTCCCCCGGCATGAAGTGCGCGACTGTCTCTCCGTCACGCCACTCGCTCTTGATGTGCAGCCCGTGCGGGTTGAGGCGACCGCACCCGTGGCAATGGGAGTAGTCGTCGGGATAGAGATCCTGGAGGAATGCCATGCCGATTCGTCGGGGCTGAAGTCGTCCTGCCGGCCACCGACCCCAGGGCGCTGGCCCCCGGACGCCGGATGGCTCAGCGCCGCCCACGTCCGGGACGATGGTCTCTGCAATGTGGCCGCGAGTGCGCCAACTGGTCAGCGCAAATCCCCACCCCACGTGGAACCCCATCTGCTCATGCTGCTCCCGATCGGCCACGGTCCAGTGGCGCGCCCGCGCGGTGTAGCGCGTCTTCCCCGCCTCGTCTTCGAACGTAACGGTCACCGTCATGAATGGCTTGTCCGACGGCTCCCACGCCGACGTATAGGCGTCGGTGAAGACCAGCTTCTCGTTGGGAACGACCTCGAGGTAGATCCCGCGATTCGGGTACTCCGTCCCCTCGGGGTCGCGCATCACGATCAACGACGTGCCCCCCGCGCGCACGTCGGTTTCGGCGAGCGCAATGCTCCACGGCTTGGGAACGAACCACTGTGTGATGAGTTCGGGCTCGGTCCACGCACGATAAAGCGCGGCGCGCGGCGCGTCGATCAGGCGCGTGAGGACCAGTTCGCGGTCGGAGGTCGGTACGGGTTCTGTCGCGGACATCGGGGGTTCTCCGGAGGGGGATCGCAGGGTCGGTGGCGCCGCGGGTAATCTGGCTCCGGGGCCCCACCACTCAAGGCGCTTCGACTGGTGGACGCCGGGAAACTCATCGCCGGGGACAGCGATGATGGAGCGCCTCGCGTATGGAGCCCCAGTAGATTGCCCCGCCATGCCGCACGTCCAGCCCGCCTTGCGCTCCACGAGACCTCTGCACTCCGCGCTCCGCACCACCCTCGTCGCTTCCGCGCTCTCTTTGGCCGCCTGGCGCGGCGCGCGCGCAGGGGTTCTCCACGCACTCGGGCGACAGTACGCGCGCACCATCAGCGTATCGCACCTCAGGGCCATCCGACTCGACGGCCGGCTCGACGAAACAGACTGGGCGCTTGCCGACTCAGTGACCGACTTCCGCCAGAAGGAGCCGACCGAAGGGGGGCAACCGTCGGTGCGCACCGTCGTCCGGATGCTCGCCACCCCCGCCGGGCTGGCGCTCGGCTGGTGGTGCTACGACCACGACCCGGCCGCGATCCGCCGGACGCAGTTGCGCCGCGACGCCGCCCTTCGGTCCGACGACTACGTGAGCCTCATGATCGACGGGCTCTCCGACAAGCGCAGCGCCTTCTACTTCCGCACCAACTCCAACGGGGCCATGGGACGGCGACCACATCGACAACGAGGTGGGGAACGAGGAGGACGGGATCTGGGACGTGCGCACGCAGATCGACGCCGAGGGGTGGAAGGTGGAGATGCTCATCCGTGGACCACGCTGCGCTATCCGCGCGACGTGTCGTCGATGGGGATGAACTTCCGTCGCTTCCTCCCGCGTACCAACGAGGAGCTGCTCTGGCGTGCCTGGCGCCGCCCTGAGGGGCTGCGCTTTCTGAACGTGAGGGGAAGGTCGAGGGGCTGAGCGATCTCCCCGCGCGCAATCGCCGAGTTCCGGCCGTATGTGCTGGGCGAGGCGCGCCCCCGAGCGACGGTTCCGCGCCGACGGCCTGATTCGGTCACCGCCGAAGCGCTGCAGCGCGGCGACGCCGGGCTCGACGTGAAGATCCCGGTCACGGCGACGCTCACCGCCGACCTCACCTTCCGCCCGGACTTCGCGCAGGCCGGGGTCGACCGGCAGATCGTGAACCTCACGCGATTCCCGCTCTTCTTTCCCGAGCGCCGCACCTTCTTCACCGAGGGGGCGTCGACCTTCTCGTTCGGGCGCGAGCAGCAGACGCAGATGTTCTACTCGCGTCGCATCGCCCTGGGCGCGACGGCACGCCGGTCACCATCCCCTTCGGCGCCCGGAATGCAGGGGCGAGTGGGGGCGTACACCGTGGGGTTGCTTGCCGCGGCGACCGGCGGCCGCGAGGACTCGCGCGACTTCGTGGCGCGCGTGCGCCGCGACGTCTTCACGCGCGGCTACGTGGGGGCGATGTCGACGTTGAGCGATCGACCGTCGCGTCCGGGCGCCCTGTCCGGTGGGCTCGACTTCAACCTCCCGTTCATCGTCAAGGGGAGCAACCTGGTCTTCACGGGCAACGCCGCGTGGAGCCGTGACAGCACGGGGCGAGTCCGGCCGGCACTACCGGTTCGTCGTCGACTTCCCTAACGACCGCGTCGACCTCGTCACGCGCTTCGACCGGTGGAAGCCGGCTACAACCCGGCGCTCGGCTTCGTGCAGCAGCGCGGCATCTATCGCTGGGGGGGTCGATGGCGATCACGCCCCGCCCGCGCAACGCGCGCCTGGTGCGAAAGTTCGAGTTCAACCTGCTCAACTACGATGTCGTGTGGCGGCTCGACCGCGTGATGGACAACGCCTCGTTCACCGTGCGCCCCTTCGGCGTGCAGTTCCAGAGCGGTGACCGCATCGAGCTCAACACCATTCGCAAGTTCGACGCCCCCGACGTCCCGTTCGAGATCATCCCCGGTGTCGCGGTGCCAGCGGGTGGCTACTGGTGGAATCGCGTCGAGGCGAAGCACCGGCTCCAACGTGCGCACCTGGGCGGTGGAAGCCACGGCGTCGACCGGCGCGTTCTACGACGGCAACCGCCACGACCTCGCCTTTGTGGGCAAGCTGCGCCGCCAGCCGCATCTCGAGTTCTCGCTGGAGTACGAGCGCAACGACATCGAGCTCCCGGCCGGCGCCTTCATTACCAACACGCTGCGTTTTCGCGGCGACTACGCCGTGTCGCCGCGCCTCACCTTCACCGCCTTCGCCCAGGCCGACGATCGGTCCGATCGCACCGCACTCAATGCGCGCATGCGCTGGACGCAGTCGCCGGGCTCCGACCTGTTCGTCGTCTGGAACTCGGTGTGGCCCACGCTCCTGGAGCGCAGCTTCGCGATCATGAAGCCGCAGAACGGCGGGCTGGTGGTGAAGTACGTGCGCTTCTTCCGGAAGGGCGGACGTTTCGCGCGGAGGCCGGGCGTCGCGCCTGCGCCTCTGCGTACGCCTGCCTAACGGGTTGGCACCAACCCGTGTCCGCCGACGGGCCCGAGACGCGCCGACGTCTCGAAGCTGGCGATGAGCGGCCGCCCCTTCGCGATCGCCTCGCGCACGGAGGGAAGGGCGAGCGACGCCTTGTGGCTCGCCTCCGACTCCCACACCTCGCTCACCCACAGCACGTCCACGTTGGCGAGGTCGCGGGAGACGATGTAGCTCAGGCAGCCGGGCATGGTCGAGGCCCCTTGCGCGAGGATGGCGGCGAGCGCGTCGCGCTGGCCAGGGAGCGCAGTGATCTTGCCGATCATGCCGAACATGGTGGACCTCGTCTCCGGTGTGGGGCGTGGTCGCGTGGTGCCCACCACCTCGCGCACCAGGATGCTGTTCTCCTCGCGCCCGCGCCGCAGCGAAAGTTGCACCAGGGCGTTGATGCGCAGCCAGCGCCCGTTCCCCTCGCCCGTGAGCATGCCGGGCGCCGGATGCAGGAAGAGCCCCGACGCATCGATGGTGTCGAGCGCGGCCACCGCCGACAGGTCGCCACTTTCGCGCACGCGCAGCGTCCCGCCGCGCAGCGCGTCCTCGTAGTTCATCGCGACATCGACGCGCATCGGCGCCCCTTGCCGGGGAGGACGACCGATCCGCCCATCACCAGCACATCGACCGCCGCCCGGTCGTTGGTGGGGAGCGACTCGTAGGTCGCCGGGTCGGCAGCACGGTATCCGCCAGTTGCAATCGCCTGCAGCGCCGTGAGAATCGCGATCACGTTCACGCGACGCAGCCGCTGCTTCTCGGGATCACCCGGCAGCGCCCCGCTCTCGATGAGGACCGCGCTCGATCCCCATTGCTGGATCAGGTCGCCGAAGGCACGGGGGTTGAACGTGTCGTCGTACTTGGCGATGCGCCCGGGGATCTCGCGCTCGAGGACGTCACGCATGCGCGCCGCCACCAGCCGCGCCGTCGCCCGCACGGGACCATACGTCTTCTCGGCGTCGGCCGCCGGGGCGAGGATCGCGATCCCCACCTGGTTCCCATCGCGCCCGCCGAGCGTGCGCGCGTTCTGGTCGTGCAGGTTGAAGGCGAAGGCAGGTTGGATGGAGTCACGCAGCGCCTTGAGCGCCCGCGCCTCGGGGGTCGCCAGCCGGCGCGCATCGCGATTGACGTCCACGCCTAACGCGTTTTCCCGCTGGAAGAGCTCGGCCCCGTCGGGGTTGAGCATCGGGACCAGGACCATCGTCAGGCGCGACGTGAGCAGGTCGCGCAGGGCGTCGCGCTCACCGGTCGACGTGAACCAGGTGAGGATGTCGGCCAGCGACATCGTCGCCGTCGACTCGTCGCCGTGCATCTGCGACCAGAGCAGCACCGTCGTCGGGCCGCTTCCCACGGTGATGGCACGCAGCGGCCGGCCATTGATCGACTGGCCGATCGGCGTCACGCGCACCGCGGGCGAACGGGTCACGGGCTCGAGCGCGCCCCAGAGCTGCGCATGCGTGAAGCGCCGAGTCGATATGGCGACGACGCGATGACGCTCGGCGATGCGGCGCCCGTCGTCGAGGCAGCAGTCGCCGCCCGACGCAGCGGAGGGGGCCGGCGTCGGCGTTGCGCGCGCGCATGCCACGGTGACGGACACCAGCAGGAGGAGCGCGCGCGCGATCGTGGGGAGTCGCATGGTGTGGAGCTGGCGAAGAGAAGTTCCGCCAGGGAGAGCAAACGGCGGGGGGAGGATCTTATCGCGCGGCGATCGCCGGCGTGAAGGGTGCCGTCGCGACCTCGCGACGCGGTCGGATCCCGACTTGCCGGCGCCGGGCGCGCACGCCAGCTTCGCCGCGTCGATCCCACCCGTTCGTCGTGAGGCTCCAGAGATGCTGAACCCTTCGCGCGCGCCGTTTTGTGGTCCTTGCCGGGGCACTGTTCGTCGGGGCCTTGATCGTCGGCGCCGCCGACGCGGATGCCCAGGCGACGGGTAGCGCCGACGCCCGCCTTCGCGCCCTGTACACCGCCGAGTGGGAGTGGCGGCAACGCGAGTTCGGGCGCGGAGCGATGGCTTTCCGCGCGTCGACGCGAGCGCGCAAGCCGATCGCCTGGCCTACTGGACGCGTGCGCTCGCCCAGTTCGACTCGATTCCGTTCGCGCAGCTGTCGCCCGAGGAGCAGATCAACGCATCAGTCTTCCGCACCTCGGTCGTCGCGCTCGCCAACGACGTACGCTACAAGACGTACGAGGCGCCGTTCAACAGCGACTCGTTCTTCTGGACCGAGTTCACCCCGCGCCAGGGCTTCGGCAAAGTCGAGGACTACCGTCGCTTCCTCACGCGCCTGCGCGACGTCCCGCGCTACTTCGGCGACCAGATCGTCAACATGCGCGCCGGGCTGTCGCGCGGTTTCACCATCCCGCGTGTGAGTGTCGAGGGGCGCGACCAGACCATCGTCCCATACACAAAGGGCGATTCCACCAACCCGCTGTACGTCCCGTTCGCGGAGATGCCGCCTTCCATCGCCGAGAGCGAGCGTGCGGCGCTGCGAAGCGAGGCGATGACCGTGATGCGCGACGTCGTGGCACCGGCGTACGCCCAGCTCCTCACCTTCATGCGCGACGAGTATCTCGCCAGCGCGCGCACCGTACTCGCCGCGGTCACGCTCCCCGACGGCCCGGCCTTCTATCAGTCGCAGATCGAGAAGTTCACCACGCTCCCGCTCACCGCCGACCAGATCCACGAGCAGGGGAAGGCCGAGGTCGCGCGCATCCGTGCAGAGATGGAGGTGGTGAAGGGCAAGGCCGGCTTCACCGGAACGATGGCCGAGTTCTTCCACTTCCTGCGCACCGATCCGCAGTTCTACGCCAAGACGCCGCGCGAGCTGCTCTCCTACTCGGCGTATGTCTCCAAGAAGGCCGACTACAAGCTGCGGGAGACCATCGGCTACCTACCGCGTTACCGCCACGGGATCATCAAGGTCCCCGATGCCATCGCCCCCATCTACACCGGCGGGCGCGGCGGGTTGGACGCGTGCATGATGAACACCTACAACCTTCCGGCGCGCACGCTGTACACGCTCGCCGCGCTCACGCTGCACGAGTGCACGCCCGGGCACTCGTTCCAGGCCGCGCTCGCCCTCGAGGGGCCGCCGCGTCCCGAATTCCGCAACCAGACGTACTTCTCGGGCTACGGCGAGGGGTGGGGGCTGTACACCGAGTGGCTCGGCACGGTGATGGGGATCTACGAGACGCCGTACGAGGACTTCGGGCGCCTGACGTACGAGATGTGGCGCGCCTGTCGCCTCGTGATCGACACCGGCATCCACAAGTTTGGCTGGTCACGCCAGCAGGCGATCGACTACCTCAAGGAGAACGCCGCACTCTCCGAGCACGAGATCACGACCGAGATCGACCGCTACATCTCCTGGCCTGGACAGGCGCTGGCGTACAAGCTGGGTGAGATGCAGATCCGCCGGCACCGGCGCGAGGCCGAGGCGGCGCTGGGGGACAAGTTCGACCAGCGACTGTTCCACGACGCGATCCTGGCGTTAGGCTCGGTCCCGTTGCCGGTGCTGGAGCAGCGCATCAAGCAGTTCATCGCCGACGGGGGGAAGAACCCGCCACCGGCGTCGAAGGCGATCCAGTAGCGAGGATCCAGCGAAGTCCGCGCAGCGGCGCCTCGAGCCGCGGGGAGCGTGAGGCATGGCGGTTCCTCGCAGCGCTCCACACGATTGCCCGGACATGACGATGCACCGGTGACCTGGTGCCGCCGGTGCCGCGTCGGTCACGCATCGCCGCGCCCGACACGAGAACGACGGGCAACCGATGCGTGATCGTCGACTCAGGGCACGCGCTTGAACACCAGCGCCGCCCCCGACACCTTCGCCGTCAACGTCTCGACGCGCCCCGTCTCCGGGGCGAACTGGATCTCGGCCCCGCCGCTGCCGTCCATGATGAAGACGCCGTTCCCCTGATAGCGGAGCTGGCGCGTCTCCTCGAGTTCGGCGAACAGCTTCCCCTCCTTCGCGACGATGCGAACCGGTCCCGCTTTCCTGCGTAGCTCCCGTCACGCGCGCGATCAGCTCCGCCGGAACGGCGAGGTCCTTCACCACCGGCTCCGGAACGCCGAGCGCCCAGCGCGCGATGGTCTTCTCGAACCGGTCGGGGAGGTCGCTATCTCCGTTGACGAGCACGGCGATGATCAGCGAGTCGTTCGGGTACGACGCGAGCTGCGACCGGAAGCCGTCGATCCCGCCATTGTGCGAGACGATGCGGTGGCCGGCGAGGTCGCTGACCCCCAAGCCGAAGGCGTACGGCTGCTTCGTCCCGTCGGTTAGCGCGCGCGGCGTCGTCATCTCGCGGTACGTCGCCGGCCGGACGACCTTGCCCGACTCGAGCGCCATCGTCCACTTCACGAGGTCGCTCGCCGTCGAGCAGATCGCCCCGGCGGCGTACGGCGTGCTCATCTCCTGATAGTCGGCGTTCCGGAACCCGCCCTCCTTCCGCGACGCATAACCGTGCGCGCGGTTGGCGATGAGCGGCGTGAGGTGACAGTAGCGCACGGTGGCGAGTGCGTTAGGCGCGGCGAGTCAAAGTCGAAGGGCGCCGACTTGAACAGGGCGATCATCGAATCGGCGGGGACGTAACGCGACTTCCACGCCTGAAAGACGGGCATCGCGGTGTAGTTGTGTATCCCCGCGGTGTGATTGAGCAGGTGTGCAACCGTCACCGTGCTCCCCGCCCCGGGCCAATCGGGATAGAACTTCGTCAGCGGATCGGTGAGGGCGAGCTTCCCCTGGTCGACGAGCTGCAGGATGGCGGCTGCGGTGAACTGCTTGGTGACCGACCCAATCTGGAAGACCGAGGCCGGAGTGACGGCGACCTTGTTCTCGCAATGTGGCGTAGCCGAACCCCTTCGCGTAGACGATCCGCCCGCCGCGAGACACCGCGACGGCGATGCCCGGAGCCTTCCTCTTCACCAGCGCGGTACCGGCGGAATCAATGAGTCGGGTGAGCTTCGTGAGCGTGGCGGGGCGCTGCGCGGAGAGCGACGAAGCACCGAGCAGCGTGAGGGCGATGGTCCGAGAGATGGCGAAGCGCATGTGCGGAATTGGAGGGAATGGGGGCCGAGCGAACATGGCGCGCCAGACGACCGACCGCGAGAGGCTGGACGCCCGCTCTCGCGTCGCGACGTCGTCAACGGAGTCGGCGTGGGAAGGCGTACGCTTTCATTCCCGTGCGACCGCGTACAGGGAACTTCCTGGAGGACGTTCGTGGCAGCAGCCGCGGACCGGTGTCCACGCGTTCGTTGCGGGCCACGGGGCCTCGACGCGGCGGGGAGGGACGCGGCGTTGCCCTTGTCGCTGCCGTTCGCGTTGGCGTGGAGGTCGCGAACAGCCTGGCGATTAGCCGGCGCCGGATCGCTCGTCAGGCGCCCGCGGGGGCGCCGTGCAGCTGGCGATGGTAGTCGGCCACGTCGTACGCACCCACCGAGCGGGCCACGAGGGCGTCGGGGCCAAAGGTCCAGGTCTCGGACCCCTTGATACGCACGCGCCGCCCCGTGCCGCCCGGACCGGTGTTGGTCCCCGTGAGCGTCCACCGATACACCACGCGTTCACCATCGACGTCGAGCCCGTTCATCTCGACCAGCAGGTCGGGAAAGGCGACCATGAACCCCTCAGCCGAGGCGGTAATCGCCACCCGGCCGAGGTTGGGCGAGCCGCCATTGATGGTGAGCAGGCCGTCCGGGGCAAAGAAGGCGGCGACGCTGGCGGCATCCTGGCTGCACCAGGCGTCGGTAGGCGCGCGGCGAAGTCCTGAAGGTCCTTCGGATGCATGGGGCGATTCCGCACGGGTGAGGGGGTGGCAAGAGAATAACCTGCGCCGCACGCGGGGGCACCGGCCGGGTTGCACTTGCCCCGACTCGCCCCTCGATCCGGGCGTTCGCGCGCCCACTCCAGGCGCTCGCGCTCGCCACGCTCGTCGTTCCGGTCGCGCCCGTCGCGCAACCGCGCGCCGCCGCTCCGCGCGCAGCGCGGTCGACACGACCGCCCTCGCGCGCCTCACGTTTCGCTCGATCGGCCCCGCCAACATGATGGGGCGCCTGACCGACGTCGAGGAGCGGCGGCAACGCCAACCTTGTCTATGTGGAACCGCCGCGGGCGCGTTTGGAGAAGCGCGACGGCGGGACGACCTGGGCCCGCTCTTCGCAAACAGCCCACGCTCTCCGCCCTGGCCCCCGGGCCCGGCAACCCGGACGGATCTACGCGGGGAACCGGAGAGGCCAACGTCCGCAACTCCGGTCTCGTTCGGGCGCGGGATGTACAAGTCGCCGACGGCGGCCATCGTGGCGCTTCATCGGCCTGGGCGCACGCGCCATATCGCCCGCGTGATGGGGGAACCCCGCCGACACGCGCACGGGGTACACCTGCGCCGGGGGCGCGGCGGGCCTAACGCGGAACGTGGCGTCTTTGTCTCGCGCGACGGCCGCACGTGGAGCAGACGCTCTACGTCGCGACAACGGCTGCCGCCTGGACGTCGCCGAAGAACCCAACATCGTCTATGCGGCGATGTGGCTCTTCGACCGCAAGCAGTGGACGTTCACGTCAGGCTCGGAACAAGGCGGGATCTACAAGTCGGTCGACGGCGGGCGACGGCGCAAGCTCGGTGGCGGACTCCCGAAGCTCCTGGGTCGCGTGGAATCAAGGTCGCCCCGTCGTCGCCCAACACCGTCTACGCCATCACCGAGTCGAAGGAAGGATTCGTCTATCGCAGCGACGATTTCGGCGAGACGTGGCGCAAGACGAGCGACGACTCGCGCACGATCTGTCGCGGCTTCTACTACTCCGACCTGCGCGTCGACCCGCAGAACCCGGAGCGTGTCTACTCGATCGCCTGCAACCTCATGGTGTCCATCGACGGCGCGCGCACCTTCCGCCCGATCGGGCAGACGGTGCACGGCGACCACCATGGGCTCTGGATCGACCCCGCCGAGCCCACGCGCCTCTGGGACGTGAACGATGGCGGCATCGCCGAGTCGCGCGACCACGGCGCGACATGGCGCTTCCCGAACGTCTTCCCGCTGGCGCAGTTCTACCAGCTGCACGCCGACAACCGCGAGCCGTTCTACCACCTGGGCGGCGGGCTGCAGGACAACGGCAACTGGGTAGGCCCCAGCCGCACGCGTGACCCGTTAGGCATCCTGGTCGACGACTGGCAGCTGGTCTCGTACGGTGACGGTTACTACCAGACGTCGCACCCGGACGACCCGGACTCATCATCACCGACAACGGGGGGGAGGATCTGGCG
>JADKAQ010000011.1 GCA_016719105.1 Gemmatimonadota bacterium
GTTCACCAGCAAGGGACGCGGGCGGGCGTCGCTCGCCATCGAGCATTCGGGTCTAGCTGGCAAGGAGGAGGCCGACCTGGTGCGCATGTCTTGGAGCGAGCGCCTGGATCGGCTGGGAGAAATGCTCGCCACCGAGTGACAAGGCGAGTGACAAGCGCGTGACGCGCGGTAGAATCCACCCCATGATGGAACCCTTGAACGTTGCCCTCGTGGGGTATGGATTCGCCGGCCGGGTGTTTCACGCGCCGCTCATCGCCGCGGTCGAAGGCCTGCGGTTGCACACCATCGTGTCGAGCCAGGGCTCGCTCGTGCGCGAGCAGTGGCCCGACGTGCGGGTGGTTCCGTCGCTGGCCGAGGCGTTGGCCGACCGGGGCATCGACCTGGTGGTGCTCGCCACGCCTAACGCG
Source organism: Gemmatimonadota bacterium (assembly GCA_016719105.1). Lineage (NCBI taxonomy): Bacteria > Pseudomonadati > Gemmatimonadota > Gemmatimonadota bacterium. The sequence continues at coordinate 408 of JADKAQ010000011.1, forward strand.
GTACACGCCGAGCAGGCGCATGCGGCGCTCGATGCCGGCAAGCATGTCGTGGTGGACAAGCCGTTCACCGTGACCGTCGCGGAAGCCGAGAGTGTCGTCGCGCACGCCGAGCGTGTCGGGCGCGTGCTGTCGGTGTTTCTGGCGGCGGTGGGACGACTTCCTGACGGTTCGAAGTTGATCGCCGATGGGGCGTTAGGCGAGGTGACGTACTTCCGAGAGTCGCGCTTTGACCGGAGTACAGACCGGTCGTTCGCGACCGGTGGCGTGAGCGCGCCGGGGCTGGGGCGGGGCTCTGGTATGATCTGGGGCCGCATCTGGTGGATCAGGCGTTGCAGCTCTTTGGGCCGCCGACGGAGCTGATGGCCGACCTCGCGATCCAGCGTGAGGGGGCGCAGGTGGATGACTACTTCCATGTGGTGATGCGGTATCCCCGGCTCCGGGTGGTATTGCACGCGTCGATGCTGGTGGCGGCGAACGACTTGCGGTTCGCGGTGCATGGGACGCGGGGGAGCTACATCAAGTTTGGGGGGGATACGCAGGAGGAGGCGTTGAGGGCGGGGGGCGTGCCTGGGGGGGAGGGGTGGGGGGTGGATGGGAGGCGGGGGGTGTTGACGGTGATGGACACGGAGACAGCGGTACGGCGGGAGGTGGTGTCGGAACGGGGAGATTGGCGGCGGCTTTACGACGGGGTGCGGGATGCGGTTGCTGCTTTGGCGGTACGAATCCGATCCGGGCTCCCGAAGCACTGATGGTGATGCAGGTCGTAGAAGCAGGGGAGCGTAGTGCGCAGGGGCGGCGCTATGTGCTGGTACGGCGGTGAGGGGCGGCGTGGGCCTTAGGTGGGCTCCCTGCGCCGGTCCGCGTCTCCCGCCCCCTCGCCCCTAACATCGCCGTCTTCTGTTCAGACGCTGAAGCCGAGCATCTTCGCGACGTTTCGCTGCTGCGTGTCGAGGGTCAGGAAGGTGACCCCGCGGGGATCGCTGACCAGGTAGAGCGCGCAGGCAAGATGCCAGCAGTCTGCGCCGCGCACGTACCCCACCTCGAGGACGCGCTGGATCTCTTCGGTGAGCGGACGGGAGGGGGAAATCCACTGGAAATCCAGCAGCTCGACGCCCTCGTGTGGGATTTTCTCACGCTGCAGCGCGCTTCGCACCTCGGCGTCGAGGAGCGCTGACGCGTACAGCTGATCGAAGGCGGAGAGGCGCTCACCCAGCTTGGCGGCACCACGCTCGCCGAGCGCGATGGCGACGACGCATGAGCTATCGACGATGGCGACGTTCACTCTCGTTCCGTGAGGAAGCGCTTGAGGGCTCCGGGGCGACGGACGATCGTGCGAAGTGTGATCGCAGTTCGAGGTCTCCGAACGGCAGGGGTGACTTCCCCTCGCGCCGCCATTTCGGCGAGGCGTTCCTCCAGCGTCTGCCGTCGGGGGAGCTTCTCGATCGGGCGCAATTCCGCCGCCGGTTCGCCGTGGACCGTGATGACGATGGTCCGTCCCTCACGTACCTGCCGCACCAGCGCCGAGAGCTTCGCCTTGGCGTCGTAGAGGGAGTACTCGTCTCGCATGCTTGAACGTATTCTGGTCAGACTAGTCAGTCAACGGTTGGTGCGCGACTCCTGAATCGGCCGCACGGTCCTTCCACCGCTCCTTCATGATCCTGACCGTTTCGTTTCCTTCCCGATCTCTACTGCGCAGTCGCCGCGAGCCACGGCGCATCGGTCGAGTCGTTCGCGCGGCGAGGTGGCGTGGATTGGCCGTTGCGTTCGTGCGGGGGGCGTCAGGTGGACGCGGCTATCCGGCGCGAAGCCGCGCCGGAGCACCACCGTTCCTGCGCGGCTCTGCGGGGGAGAAGGTTCGGTGGGGAGGGGCGATACCCTTCGAACGACGACGGCGGTCGCCGCCACAACCTGCAGCGCGCCACGGAATGCGACGCGTTCGACCTACGCGCTCGCGGCGGAGCTTTCAAGCGTGCTTCGACGGGAGCTTCCGGCGCTACCGGCCGTTGGCGGCTGGGGGGCCCTACGCCACTGCCGCCGCATACGTCTGGAACAGGTCCCCCGGCAACGGATGCTGCAATCGCCACGTCACCGCCATCGGCAACTCACCCTGATGGCTGACGTACGTCGCAGGGCCGAGGAAGTGAAACGCACGCTCGGCCGTGTTCGGCCTCCCGAAGAGCAGTACGTGACTCCCCATCGCGACATGGTTCCGATATCGCTTTCCCGTCGGGCTACCTTCTCGCGTCCCGGACTGACTCTCCCAGTGCACCAAGTCGCGGCTGATGGCAAAGTCCCGGTACCGCGTGGTCGGTGAGAACTGACCGCTGGTCTTGTCGAGCGTGAATACGAAGAGGTCGGCCTTGATCGCGTTGGCGTACCGAACGCCCTCGCGCCACTCAGCCGGCTCCACACTGTCGTTCACTCCGCACGCGCATAGGATCTCCTGGCGCGTGTAGCGCGCTCGCACACGCATCGGTACGTCGGCGAGTTGGTCGAGCGCAGGCGACAGGTGTTGGATGTTCGTCGCGAGGACGTCGAAGAGTTCGACGAGCTCGGCGCACACCTGCCGGTGCAACCACAGGAGCTGTGCCGCTCCCTCGAGCGTGGTCTCGCCATCCGCGATTTGATCGAACAGCTGGACGAGCAACATCAAGAGTAGTCGACGTTCGCGAGCGGACAGTAAGGCGGTATTCGGCGCATCAGCACTCGCGAGCCACGCGCGCCACGTATTCAGGCGTTCCGCGTCATCGACGTGCAGCATCCGGCCAACGGCACGACGCAGCTGCGCCTCGTGCGTTCCTGCTGGTAGGACGACGAGCCCGGCTTCGTGACGGAGATCCGACCAACCCCGCGGGTCGCGATACAGGTCATCCAGCTCATAGCCCGACCTGGTCAGGAACTCGCCCAGGGCGATGCCGGGATGCTCGACGTCGAGCGCTCGCAACTCCGCGGCCTTCGCTGCCCAGAGCCTCGGCACCGAACCCTTGACGTTGTCGAGCACACGGTCGCGTGCCACACGATCGAGCTCCATGTGGCAACCGGCCGGGAGGAATGGAAATCCCCGCTCGACTTGCTGTATGACCGACGCGCGACTCCCCCCGAGCAGTGCCTGGAAACGTCGATCGTACCGGAACTCCCTGCGATGCTGGCCGACGAAATCGAGCACGATGCAGATTGACTTGCCCTCGCTCTTTCGCAGTCCGCGCCCAAGCTGCTGCAGGAACAACAGGGGACTGTCCGTCGGACGGAGCATCAGGAGCGCGTCCACCGAGGGAACGTCGACCCCTTCGTTGAAGAGATCGACGGAGAAGACGACGTTAATCCGTCCCGCCGCGAGCTCCGTGAGGGCCTTGACCCTCTCATCGTCAGGCGTGTCTGCCCAAACAGCGACAGCCGCAACGCCGTTCTCCTTGAAGACGCGGGCCATGTAGCGCGCATGCGCGACGCTCACGCAAAACCCAAGCGCGCGGACCCGGCCATGGTCTCCGACATGCTCTGCAAACTCCTTCAGGACGCGTCGCGCCCACACGTCAGTCGCGGTGATGAGTTTCGTCACTCCTCCGACGTCGTATCCAGTTCCGCGTCGCCAAGGAATGTCCCGAAGATCGAGCTCGTCCGCGACGCCGTAGTACGCGAACGGCGTCAAGCGGTGCTGGTCGATCGCGTCCCACAGCCGAAGCTCCGCCGCGATACGCTCGTCGAACCAGTGCAGGATCGAGAGGCCATCGCTGCGTTCCGGCGTCGCCGTGAGCCCGAGCAGCTCGCGTGGCTGGACATGTGCGAGCAAGCGGGTGTAGGACGCGGCCGCCGCGTGGTGGAACTCATCGACGATGACCACATCGAAGTGATCGGCGCTCAGCGATTCCAATCCGGATGCACTGATCGATTGGATCGACGCGAAGACGTGATCGAAGCGGGTGGGGCGCTTCCCGCCCACCCACGACTCGCCGAAGCTCGCGTCGCGCAGCACGTGCGCGAAGGTCTGACGGCTCTGCTCGAGGATCTCCTCGCGATGCGCAAGGAAGAGCAATCGCGCACGTGGGAGCCGCGAGCGTAGGCGCGCGTAGTCAACCGCCGCCATCACGGTCTTTCCCGTCCCCGTCGCCGCAACGAGGAGGTTGCGGTGGTGCCCCTGCTGCCGAGCAAGCTCGATCTGCTCGAGGAGGCGTTCCTGGAACGGCCAGAGGCGAACCTCGATCGGGCTAAGCGTGAGCACCGACGACTTCGCACGGGTTGCCTGTACGACCTCCGCGAATCGGCCGTGATCGAACGGTTCAAACTCCTGCTGCTGCCAGTAGCTCTCGAACACCGCAGAGATCTTCTCAATCACCGCGCGATTGCGCGCCTCGGAGACGCGCACGTTCCATTCGAGGCCGCTGACCTGCGCCGAGTGGGTGAGATTGGAGGAACCCACGTACGCGGTGGAGAAGCCGGACTCCCGGTGAAAGAGCCATGCCTTGGCGTGGAGGCGGGTCCCGGTCGTGTCGTACGAGACGCGAACGTCTGCGCCGAGCTTGCGCAGGAGCTCGAGAGCCTCAGCCTCCGTGGATCCCGTGTAGACCGTGGTCAGAACACGGAGTGGTCGACCGTTCTCGACGTGGCGCTGGAGGCGTTCACGGAACGGGACGATTCCACTGCGCCTGATGAAAGCCATCACCACGTCAATGCGGTCCGCTGATCCCACCTCTGCGAGGACCTGACTCCCGACATGTGGTTCGCCGGGGGCGTTAGTGAGAAGCGTCGTATCGAGGAGCGGGATCAGCGGGACGTCGATTGTGGCCGGTCCGCCGTCAGGAAGACGGCCGCGTATCGCTCGCAACAGCTGTGGCGGTTCGATCGGTCGCTCGGCAATCAGTCCGCCGGCGTTTGACTCCGTGACAACCTGCTCGATGAGTCGCCGGGCGATAGCGACGCCGACCTTCGCGCGCTCCCGCTCTGGAAACGCCTCGATCGCGCGCTCGACGACTGAGGCCAGGTGCAGCGCAATTCGGTCCGCAGCTTCGGCATTGCGCAGGTCTTCACACTCAGCGTCGCCGTTCGGGTCGGAGCCAGCGAGGCGTTCGGCGAGGAGGTCCGTTAGGACCATCTCGTAGAGGCCGCGAGGTAGTGAGGGCATGCGGCCAGGGTAGCGTGGGCGAATCGATGTGCGCAAGAGTGTGGCGTGGACGCCGTGGCAGGCACGTCGCGACGCACGATCCTGCCAATCTTCAGCACGTGCACAAGTCGTGGCACACCTCGTCGTCCTCGAGTGGCGGGTGGCTTCGAGAACCCCCGCGTCCTGGTCTCCCTCGGCTGGAAGCCTGCTCTACCCGCCCACCACCCCCCGCAACAATTCCTCCCCCAGCACGATCGCCCTGAGGAAGGCCGCAACCGGCAGCACGGGAATCACCCCATCGCGCTCCGCCACCTCGGCGTCGGTGACGGCGATGAGGCGAGCCTCGGGGAATTCATCGTGGAACGCCAGGAGTCCACGCCGGTCGGCGGGACGCATGGTGCGACCGCGCTTCATCTCCACGGCCACCGGCTCGTCGGCGGTCTCCACCACGAAGTCGACTTCCAACCCCGCCGTCGTGCGCCAGGTCCACAGGCAGGCATCACGAGTCACGCTGCACCACGCCGCGAGATGCTGGTAGACCAACCCCTCACGTGCTGCACCCGACGCTTCGGGCAGTGTGCGCGCGATCTCGGATGGGCGCAGCGCCATCGCCAGTCCGCAATCGGCAAAGTACAGTTTGGTGCGGCGGCCAGCGCGTACGGACGCGGACAGAACTCGCCTCAAGCAGCTCGAGCCAATCAGGACCGTGCTCTTCTTGACGTTGGCCAGCTGCGCCAGCGCCGTCGGGCTTAAGACACTTCCGTGCGATAAGGCCAACTGCTCGAGCGCGCGCGCGAACGCTTCGATCTGCCGAATGCGCGCCTCGGCGCGCACCTCGTCGAAGACGGCAACGGTGGCGTAGTCGGCCAGCGCCCGTTCGGGATCGTCGACGGTCCAGACGATGGGGAGCAGTCCGATCCGCTGAGCAGTTCCCACGGAGAACGCCTCCCCCAACTCGGCGGCGATGAACGACGGCATCACGCTTCGTCCGGCGCGTCCGCCCAGCAGGTTCACCCCGGCGCGATGCAGCGCGCGTGCGCTCGACCCGGTGAGGAGAAAGCCGCGCGCGGGTTCACGATCCAGGCGCTGGTGCACGACATCGAGAAACGCCGGGACCCGTGGGATCTCATCGATGACGACCCACTGCGACGGGTGGGAGGCGTCGAGCATCCCATGCAGGCGCTCCGGCTCAGCGCCCAGGGCGCGCGCCAGCGGGCCTGGTCCGACGGGCGAGGACGAGCGCGTCGGGGAGGCATTGGCGGGCATAGGTGGACTTGCCGGTTCCGCGGGGCCCGAAGAGAAACGTGCTCCGGGTCGGCGGGGGAAGGCGCCGGACGATGGGAGGTACTGGCGGGATGAGCGGTGCCATTCCTGATTACGGACGGTGATTCCGTCCAAATCGAGCCGAATTGGACGGTTTGTCCGGCCATAACGGGCCCGCGCTTCCTTTCATCCGTTTCCGGTTCCCATCGCGCCTCTCGCCCGAGACAGCACGCATCCCTCGGGGCGCTTCCAGGCGATGACGTCGGCATACCGCGCGCGCCGCGCACGCTACCGTGGCGAGTCCCGCGGCGCCCGCATGACGCCCGCAGCTGCCGCATCACGGCGCCATTGAAACAGTCACCTCCTTCTAGGCACGCCCGTGCAATCCACGCGACTCTTCGGTCGGCTTCTCCTGCTGGCGCTCGTCGCCGCCCTTCCTCGGCCCACCGCGGCGCAGTCGGCCGAGTCGGGGACGCTGCAGCTCCCGGGCGCCGCGCTGCCGTATGTGGTGGAAGGCCGGGGTACGCCGTGCCTCGTGTACGGCTCGTCGGTCTACTATCCGCGAACGTTTTCGCCGCGCTTCAAGTCCGCCCTGCGCTGTGTGCACCTGACGGAGCGTGGCTTCGTGCCGGGGGCGACGCGGCGCGACGGCGTGCCGTTCGGCATCGACGAAGCCGTGCACGACATCGAGCTCGCACGCCGGCAGCTGGGGATGGAGCGCTTCGTGCTCGTCGGGCACTCGATCCACGGCCTCGTCGCGCTCGCCTATGCGGCGCGGTACCCGCAGCACGTCTCGCACGTCGTCGCGATCGGCTCACCACCAACGATCCCGCTCCCGGCCGATAGCGCGAACGCCTATCGCGCGCGCAGCCTCACGCCGGGGCGCCAGGCGCAGCATGCGCGCAACCTGCGCGCGCTCGATTCGCTCGTCGCGGCACACCCGAGACGCCAGGCGATCGCGATGTACGTGGCCAATGCGGCACTCTACTGGGCCGACTCGACGTACGACGCGACGCCGCTGTGGAAGGGGATGGTGATGAACGACACCCTCACCGCCGACCTGCAAGGCGGGTCGTTCACCTGGGACAGCGCGAGGACACCGGTATCGGTCCCGGCGTTCGTTGCCGTGGGGCGTCACGACTACGTGGTCACGCCCAACCTGTGGAGCGGCGCCCGCGTCCCCTTCCGCTCGGTCACGGTGCGCGTGTTCGAGCGAGCGGGTCACACGGCGCAACTCGAGGAGTCCTCGGCATTCGACGAGCAGCTTCTGGCCTTCCTCGCGGGACGCGGCTGACGCACGCGCCGCACGCGACCACCCACCACTCGGCAATCCGGACCGGGAGGGCGCGCGGCTACGGTGTCGCGCCGAACCGCTGCCACACCGACGCCGCATCGGCCATCGTCACCACCGTCCACCCGTCCGCCGCAAGGCGTGCCCACTCCTCGTGGGTCGGGTAGGAGTAGTAGGTGCCGCCAGGCTGCGCGGTGGTCGCGAGGGCGTCCCCCCGCAGCACGCGCTGCGCCGCCTTGCCTAACGCGTCCACCCCTGGGCCATAGAGCTGGGCGATGTGCCAAAAGAGCGATCGCGAACGATCGACTGGCGTGCGCGTGGTCGCCACGATCGGCCCGGTATCGATGGTTCCGTCGGCGATGTAGTGCACGGTGCACCCGATCTCGGTGTCACCATTCGCCAGCGCCCTGAAGGTCGCCAGCACCCCCCGATACGCGGGGAGCAGCCCGGAGTGCAGGTTGAGCACGCCGAGCGGCGGGATGGCGAGAAAGGCGGACTTGAAGATCGCGCCGTAGCGGATTGAGACGACGAGATCGGGGGCCAGCGCGCGCACCCAGGCGAGCCCCTCCTCGTTGTTGGGATTGGGGAGCGCGGTGACCGGGATGCCGCGGCGCGTGGTCAGCTCGCGGTAGGTCAGCAGGCGCGTGCCGTCGTCGGGGAGGTTGGCCCGTTCAACGAGCGGGAACAACAGCTCGAGCGGAATGTGCTGCTCGGCCTGGCGCAGTTCGCGTCGTTGGGGTGGTTCGACGGTGTCCGTACCGGCTTTGCCGACGCGCTGGGTGAGGGCGATGGAGACGTCGTGCCCCGCCAGCGCCGGGAGGAGGCGGTTGATGGCGAGGCAGGAGAAGAGGTCGGCGTTGAGGCAGGCGAGGATGCGCATGGCTGCAACGTAGCGACTACCGGCGATCCGCCGGTGCGCCCATCACGCCCGTTAGGCGCCCCGCCTCAGTTCCAGTTCACGATCGGCAACCACCGCCGCCCCTTGGGATTGTCCCGCACGATGTTCACCACCCCCACCTGCACCCCGTGCAGGCTCCGCGCGTAGTTCACGATCCCGATCGTGAGCCCGCGCTGCGTCCCCTGGATGTAGTTGAACGACGAGACGCCAACCCCCCGCAGCGTCCCCCCCTCGATCACCCGCACCGTCCCGCCGGCCAGCATCAGGCCGTGCAGCTGCTCCCCTCCGACCCCAAGCCCGCCGATCGAGACCCCCTCGATCCGCGACGCCCCCACCCCTACCCCCCCGATGCTCAGGTACTTGAGCGTCCCGCCGCTACCGACCCCGGCGCCGCCGATGAAGATCCCGGTCAGGTCGCCACCGCCGCCCACCCCCACCCCGCCAATCCCGATCCCCGAGAAGTTGCCGCCAAGCCCCGCGCCGATCCCGCCGATCAGGACCCCCTTTCCGCCGCTGCCAGCCGCTACCCCCAGCCCGCCGACCATGAGCCCGGCGACCTCGCCGCCGCTCCCGACGCCCAGGCCGCCGACCGCGATGCCGCGCACGTTGCCGGCGGCGCCGATCCCCAGGCCACCGATGCCGAGCCCGCGAATATCGCCGCCGGCCCCGGCACCGAGCCCGCCGATGACGGCACCGCGAATGTCGCCCGCCACTCCGGCGCCGGCACCACCGACGATGATGCCTCGGCCATCCCCGCCGGCACCGGCGCCGAGTCCGCCGATGATGAGCCCGCGCAGGTCGCCACCGGTCCCGGCACCGAGCCCCCCGATCATGATGCCGCCGATCCGCTCGCCGGCCCCAAGCCCGAGGAGGCCGACGCCGATGCCGACGAGTTCACCGGTGGCCGAGATGCCGCCGCCCACCTGGATTCCGTGCACATCCCGCCCGCCGGTAAGCGGGAGGCCGATGGCGAGGCCGGTAATGTCCCCGCCCCACCCTGCTTGGGATCCCAAATAGTCGCGTTGATCCCGATCGCTCGGCGGAGTCGGGTGTCGCGGAAGTTGAGCCGGAGCCCGGTCCACTCGCGTGAGTCCCCGATGCTGATCCCGGTCTTGTTGGCGCCGATGTTGAGGGCGCGATCCCCCGTCCCGCGTGGACGTCCACCGCTGGTGGAGTCGGCCTCCTGACTCAGGACGATGCGGGGCGAGAGGGCCAGGATGGTCGCGGCGGCCGCGATGGCGGCGGCGGCGATCAGGAGGGCGGGGCGCGAGCGGAGGCTCTTCATATAGACGCGAGGCTGGGGCGGAGCGGTGTATGCGAGCCTACGACGCCGAGGCTGTCGTTGGTTTCAGGGCCCGATTTCATCCAGAATCCCTCGCATCAACGGCTTTTCATGCATCTATTTGCATCGGGGGAAATGCTCGAAACCGGATTGGACCGGCTGCTGTTCACCCTCTGTGGTCCTGAAGACCCCGCATGCTCCCGCGGCGGGTTCGAACGTGTCGTGGGCAAGGTTGGAGGCAAGACAGCATGGCGGCAGGCGATGTAGCACCCCCGCTCCCCTCCGGGGCGTGCATGAAGTCCCGCAGTCACAACCGGCGATGGTGACGACCCGAGTCCCCCAGTGGCTTCGGCAGGCGCTGGTATTCTCCGGGGCCTGGCACGTGATCCTCGGCGTCGCCATGGTCATCGCGCCGGGGGCCTTCTTTGCCCTGGCCCGCATCGCCCCGCTGAACTACCTCCCGGTCTGGCAGGGGGTCGGCGTGATGACGGCGGTGATGGGGTGGCCTACGCGATCGCCGCCCGCAACCCGCCGCGCTACTGGCCGGTGATCATGATCGGCTTCATCCCCAGGTCCTGGGGCCGATCGGCTACGCGGTGAGCCTGGTGCGCGGCACCCTCCCGCGCGCCTTCGGGACGCTGGTGATCATCCACGACCTGGTCTGGCTGGCCCCGTTCGCGATGCTGCTCTGGCTGGCAGTGCGTGACAATGCGGCGGGGGAGTACCCGCGCTCGACGTTCCGCGGGACGACGCGCGACGCGATGGCGAACGCGATCACGGACCTCGGCGAATCGCTCTTGCAACTGTCGGAGAGCGCACCGCGCCTGGTGATTTTCCTGCGCCACAGCGGGTGTATCTTCTGTCGGGAGACGCTGGGCGACCTGCGGAAGCTGCAATCGGGGATCGAGGCGAAGGGAGTGCGACTGGTCCTGGTGCACATGGGGATGCCTGACGAGGGCGAGGAGCTGGCCGAGCGGTACGGGCTGCGGAACGTGGACATGATCGGCGACCCGCTGCGCGAACTCTATCAGGCATTCCAGCTCCCGCAGGGGACGTTCGTGCAGCTCTTTGGCCCGAAGGTGGCGCTGCGCGGCTTCGTGGCCACGCTCAAGGGGCACATGCAGGGCTTCTTCCACGGCGACGCGTTGCAGCTCCCGGGCGCCTTTGTCGTCTCGCGCGGGGCAATCCTGCGGGCGCACCGGCACGAGCACGTGGGCGACCATCCGGACTACATCGCCCTCGCCACCGGCGAGTGCGACCTGCCCACTCGCGGCAGTTCCGCGGCCTGAGCGACCATGCCACCAACGGAGACGCTCTGGTTCGTGCTGGGCGACCAGCTCGACCCGCGCTTCTCCGTCTTTCGTCGCCACTTCGACAAGCAGCGCGACGTGGTGCTGATGGCCGAGGTGTCGGACGAATCGCGCCACGTCGCGAGCCACAAGCAGCGGACGGCGCTCTTCCTGAGCGCGATGCGCCACTACGCCGAGCGCCTGCGCGAGCGGCAGGTGACGGTGCGCTACACGCGGCTCGACGACGCGGGCAACGCGGGGACGCTGGCGGGCGAGCTGCGCAAGGCGATCGACGCCGTGGGGCCGGCGCGCCTGGCGATCACGCGCCCGGGGGAGTGGCGCGTGCACGGATGATCGAGCGCATCGCCGCGCAGCGCGGGCTTCCGCTGGTGGTGCACGAGGACCCGCACTTCCTGCTCACGCCGGCCGAGTTCAGCGCCTGGGCCAACGGGCGTTCGGAGCTGGTGATGGAGCACTTCTACCGGATGATGCGGCGGAAGTACAACGTCCTCGTGGCAGCTGACGGGAAGCCGGAGGGCGGGGAGTGGAACTTCGACGCCGAGAACCGCAAGAAGTTCAAGGGCAACCGCGCGACGCTCCCGCCGCGGCTCACGCACGCCCCCGACGCCATCACGACGGCGGTGCTGCGCACGGTCGACGCGACGCTGCGCGACCTCCCCGGCGACACCGCGACGTTCAACTGGCCGGTGACGCGCGAGCAGGCGGTGGCCGAGCTGCACGACTTCATGCAGGCACCGCCTGCGCCACTTCGGTGACTACCAGGACGCGATGGTCACGGGCGAACCGTGGCTGTACCACTCGCTCCTCTCGGCGCCGATGAACCTCAAGCTGCTCAACCCACGCGAGATCGTGCCGCTGGCGGTGGAGGCGTATCGGCGTGGCGCGGCGCCGCTGAATGCAGTGGAGGGGTTCGTGCGGCAGGTGATGGGGTGGCGCGAGTTCATCCGCGGGGTGTACTGGGCACGAGGGGCCGGACTACGCCGAGCGCAATGCGCTCAACCAGCGCCGAGCGCTCCTGCGTTCTACTGGACGGGGAGACGGAGATGCACTGCCTGCGCGAGAGCATCGGCGAGGTGCTGCGCCACGGCTTTGGCCACCACATCCAGCGGCTGATGGTAACCGGCAACTTCGCGATGATGGCCGGTGCGGACCCGCGGGCGGTGAGCGACTGGTACCTGGGGATGTACGTGGACGCCGTGGACTGGGTGACGCTGCCCAACACGTTAGGCATGTCGCAGCACGCGGACGGCGGGGTGGTAGGGACCAAGCCGTATGCGGCGAGCGGGCGCTACATCGAGAAGATGGGCGACTACTGTGCGGGGTGCCGCTTTGAGCCGGGGACACGCGTGGGAGAGAGCGCGTGCCCGTTCACGACCTTCTACTGGGACTTCCTCATTCGTCACGAGGCGAGGTTCGCGTCCAACCGGCGCATGGCGCTGCCGCTCAAGCACGTGAGCGCCATGACCGACGCGGAGACGCGGGGGATCGCGCAGTGGGCGGAGGTGGTGCGGGGGCGGTTGGGGATGCGGTCACCCCGTCGTGGGCCAGGCGGTCGGGTGCGCGGGAGAGAGTGCGGGGTGCGCCGCGCCGGAGGGGCGACGCCCGAAGCGTCACGCAAACGCGACGCGGAGAAGACACAGCACACGCTGAATCGTGACACGCGATGATGGTATTGGGGTGATCGCTTTCCTCGAACCCACGTGAGGCACGAGATGCTGCGCAGGACCTCCTCCCTACTCTTCGCCAGTTCACTCCTGGTCGCCGCCGGTTGCAATGCCGACCGGGGCACCGCGCTCCCGGTCGATGACGTGACGCCGTTGGCCGGCCAGCTCGCGGCCTCCGGCGCAGGCTTCATCACGTCGCAACCGGCGCAGGCCGAGGTGCTCGTCCCTGGCGCCGAGATGTGGCCAATCATCAGCGTGGGCGACCCGATTCCCGGGACCAACGACACGTGGGCGCCCACCCCCGACGGCCTTGGGGCGTACTTCGAGAAGGGCGTGCTCAATGTCTACACGGCGCACGAGCTCTCCAGCTCGGGCGTGCGGTCGAGCAACGGTGGCCCGACGATCGCCTACGCGCGCGTGTCGAAGCTGGCGATCGACCCGCGCACGCGTTCGGTGCTGGGCGGATCGTACGTCGAGGATGGCAGCTCGCAGCTGCAGCGCCTCTGCTCGGCCACGTGGGTCGATGGCGCGGAAGGGATGCCGACCGGCTACTTCATGGCCGGCGAGGAGACGTTGGGGACGCCGAACGGGTCGGTCGTGTCCGCCTGGGACAAGCAGGGGAACAAGACGCCGCTCCCGCACCTCGGGGCCTTCGCGCACGAGAACCAGATTATCGTCCCCGGCTTCAAGAACAAGGTGGTGGGAGTCGGGCTCGACGATGCCGGCGGCCAGTCCGAGCTGTACCTGTACGTGGCCGACAGCGAGCAGGGCTTCATCCAGGGACGGGGAAGCTCTACGTCTTCAAGACAGACGTGAAGTCGACGGCCGGGACGCCGCTGCACAGCGGCAACATGGTGGACGGGCAGCGGATTCCTGGGTACTTCGTCGAGGTGACCGACCCGGCCGACCTGTCGACGCCGCCGGCGCAGCGCGCCGCGAACCTGCAGAACAAGGTGGATGCGTTAGGCGCGATGCCGTTCGTGCGCATCGAGGATGGCGACTATGACAAGAACTCGCCCAACACCCCGGCGATCTACTTCGTGGACACGGGGAACTCGTCGATTCGCGGCCGTACACAGGTTGGCGCCGACTGCTTCGGCGTGTGCGACCTGGCCGGATCGCTGTACCGGCTGCAGTTCGAACGCAACGACCCCACGCGCGCCGCGCTGATCCTGATGGAGCGCTCGAAGGGAGCCGCCAGCGGGTGGGCTTCGCCGGACAACATCGCCACGACGCAGCGCAGCATCAGAGACCCAGGAAGACCCGGCCTACGACGGCTTTGACGGGTCGCGTCCGCCAGCGATCTGAACCTGGAAGCCCGTCAACGACGGGAAGCAGGCGATCAACCCGCGCAAGGTGGTGCAGGCGACGCAGGAGACGCTGATCCCGGGCCCTGGCGGCAAGTGCGTCGATGCGCAGGGGTTGTGCTGGGAAGTGACTGGCATCATCAGCACCGAGAAGTCGATGGGGAGGTAGGGCCCCGGCTCTTCGTTGTGCAGGCGCACACGCTCCCCTTCTCGGTGACGACGAACGGGGTGACGAGCCAGTACCCGGGCGGAGAACGGGCAGCCGCCTTCCTGCGCTTGCCGGGAGCTGATGATTGAACGCTGCGCGGTAGGCGCGCATGGGGTGGTTACCGACGGCCCACCGAAAGGTGCGGGCCGTCGTAAGTCGTCAGGTGCGCGACGGGTCGTTCCGTTGCGCCCACACCCGCGCCCGCAGTACGCTTGAAGGGGTCCCCCGCGATCGTCGCCATCACGACCGGCACACCACGCTTCTCGTCGTCGACGACGAGCGCCAGGATCAGGCGCGCGGTGGCGCACGCGCTGGAACCGCCAACGGCACGGTGAGCGAAGCGGCGACCGGGCGCGAGGCGTTGACGCTGGCCGCAGCCGAGTCACCCGCGCTGGTCGCTCGACCTCGGGCTTCCCGACACGGACGGGACCGACGTCTGTCGCGAACTGCGCACGTGGAGCGACGCGCTGATCCTGAACCTCACGGCGCGGCACGACGACCAGGCGACGATCGCGGCGCTCGATGCGGGAGCGGATGACTATGTGAAGAAACCCTTTCGCCCCCGCGCCGCAGGCGCGCGTGCGAGCGCCGCTGCGACGCGCGCTACGCTCCAACGGGCCGGAACAGGACGGACGGTGATCGAGGCCGGCGCACTGCGCATCGACATCGCGGGCGCGCACCGTGGATCGGGGCGGCGAGCGCGTGCACTCACGCCGACGGAGTTCGACCTCTTGGCCACGCTCGCCCGAACGCCGGTCGCGTCCTGACGCACGGATTCCTGTTCACGACGGTGCGGAAGGGACGGGTCTGGGCGACGACAGGCGCACCTGCGCGTGCACGTGGCGCACTTCCTGCGCCGCAAGCTGGAGGACGACCCGGTGCGGGCCGCGGCACCTGCAGACGGAGCTCGGGTGGATATCGCTTCGTGACCGACTGAGGAGCGCCGACGCGTGCCGGAGCGATCCTCAGCGCAGCGCAACGCACGCGACCGCGGGCCATCGCACTCCCCGCGGTCACGAGACGTGCGACGCGTTCGTCCGTACGTGTGGCCGCCGCTGCTCACGGTGGTCATCGCCGCGCTGATCCCCCTTTCCCGCGAGCGGCCTCGAGGATCCGCACATCACGCCCGCGCTCCTGCTGGTGGTCCTGGTCGCCGCCGCCGATGGTGGGCGCGGCGTAGGCTGTTCTCGGCAGCAACGCCTTCCTCGGCTTCTAACTGGTTCTTCCCTCCCGCCGTGCCGGGACGCTGGTCATTGCGACCGGCTCGACTGGTTCGTCCTGCCCGCCTTCCTCGGGACGAGAGTGGTGGCGTCGACCTCTTCCATCAGGCATCGGGAGGCCGACGAGGCGCGAGCGAACCGCGGAGATGACGACGTTGGCCACGCTCGGCGCCGAGGTGATGACGGCGCCGCGCGCCGAGGGGCGCTGAGCATGGTGGCGCACACGACGCGCGAGGCGCTGGGTGGCAGGTGCTGGTGGACTGTGCTGCGCGATGGGCGATGGGCCGCGCGACCGGTACGACCGGAGTCGGCGACGGCGACCGCGGAGCTACCGTCATCCGCGACGCTCCCGCGGGGGAGGGTGCCACGGATGTCGAGCCAGTGTGGCTCGAGCGCTCGACCGCGGGCGCGTGGCAGTGCTGGACGGCGGGGTGGTGCGCGTGATCGCCAGTGAGGCGTCATCGCTGCGCGAGGCGCTGCAGGGAGAACGGGCGCTGCGACTCTCATCCCGCCAGCGCCGGGGCGCGCCTGACGCGGTGTACTGACGTGGAGGATGCTGGCGGACTCGCCCACACCGATCCGCGGGAGCGGTGGCTGGCCGCGCTGGCGTACTACGCGGCGTTAGGCGTGGAGCGCGCGGAACGAACGGACGACCGGAGCGGCCGGAAGCCATGCGACGAGAGCGCATGCGCACGGCAATGCCAGCATCGGTGTCGCACGACCTGCGCACCCCGCTCACGACGATCAAGGCGCTGGCGCACGAACTGGGATCGCTGGGCGACGAGCGCCCGAGGTGATCGAGCAGAGGCGGATCGGCTCACCGCCGGTCGTGGCCGATGGACGGTTTCGACACTGTCCCGACCGGCGAGCGGACGCTTTCCGATGGACGCCGACGATTGTCCCGGTCGATGAGCTGGTGAGCGCCGTGTTGCAGCAGGTGAAGGGGAGTTGACGCCCGGCCGATCCGCGTGCAGCTCGCCGAGCGACGACGCCTTCCGCTGGGCGCTTTGACCTGACGTACCCGGCGCGCATCCCAGTGAACCTGCTGGAAAACGCCTGCAAGTACGCACGGGTGAGACACCGGTCGACCTGACGGCAGCGACGGGGCGATGATGCGCATCTCCGTTGCCGATCGCGGTTCGGGCGTCCCGCCTGACGAGCGCGAGGAGCGGATCTTCGACGCTCCTGTATCAACCTGCGGCGGCACGACCGATGTGGGGAGCGCGGGCTCGGTCTGGCGATTGCCCGTGGACTGGCCGAGTCGCAGGGCGGGACGCTCACGTACGCGGAACGACGACAGTGGAGGTAGCGCCTTTACGCCTTCGCCCCGGCCGCGGAGTTGAGTGACATCGACGCGGGCACGGCGGCGGGGCGTAACCGACCGGGAACGGCCCCGCGCGGCTGCGCGCGCACCGCCGTGCATACGACCTCATGCGACCTTTAACGCCCTCCTCGGGCGTTTGGCGCGTTCTTCACCCCCAACGCGCATCGCTCAATTCGTACGGCGCTCCCGTCTCGGCCCCAGCGTCACGAGACTGTGCGAGCGCCCCCGCCGGAGGACTGTGCTCGACCTGGTGTACGCCGCTCACCATCGCCTCTTCGCACTCATGCTGCGGGTACATCACCGGTTGCGCGCGCCTTAAAGGTTCCAGCAACGCACGCGACGAGGAGCGGAAATCCCGCGACGCCGGACTCGGTGCTCGGGTTGCTCGTGTCGGTCGCGCTCTTGCTGTACCTGCTATACACGCTCCTGCGGCCGGAGAAGTTCTGACCATGACCACCAACGGTTGGCTGCAGATCGCCTTCTTTCGGCCGGCGTCTTGCTCGTCGCCAAACCAATGGGGATCTACCTCTTACGCAGGTACGACGGATTTCTGCGTTGGCTGGCGCCAGTGGAGCGCGCCATTCATCGCATCGCGGGTATCGACCCCAATGAGGACCAGCACTGACCGTGATGCCGCCGCGGGGTGCTGCTGTTCAGCGCCGCATCGATGCCGCTCACGTACATCGCACTGCGTCCGCAGGCGCTGCTCCCGCTCAACCTGCAGGACATCCGGGCGCTGCCGCCGCGTCAGGCGTTCGCCGAGACGGCGGCCTCGTTCACCACCAACACCAACTGGCAGTCGTACAGCGGCGAGTCGACTGTGTCGTACTCTGTCGCAGATGATGGGAGTTGGCCTTCCACAACTTCGTCTCTTCGGCGGTCGGGATGGGCGTCGCGGTCGCGCTGGTGCGCGGCATCCCCGACGCGGCGCCGGGAAGCTTTCCGGCAATTTCTGGGTCGATACGGTGCGCGGGACGCTTTACGTCCTGCTTCCGTTTTCGCTGGTGTTCGCCCTCCTGCTCGTGCAGCAGGGGGCGATCCAGAACTTCCGCCCGTACGTCGAACTCACGACGCTCGAGGGGGCCAAGCAGGTCCTCGCGATGGGGCCGGTGGCTACGCCAGGAGGCGATCATCAGATCGGCACGAACGGCGGCGGCTTCTTCAACGCCAACTCGGCGCATCCGTTCGAGAACCCGACGCCGTGGACCAACTTCTGGCAGATGCTGAGCATCTTCCTGATCCCCTCGGCGATGACGTACTACGTTGGGGCGGATGGTGAAGAACCAGCGCAACATGGAGGGGAAGGAGGTCCGATTCGGGATCGCCAACTCCGCCCTGTTTGCCACGGTCACCACCGACGCCTCGTGTGGCGCCGTGAACAGCATGCACGATTCGTTCACGCCGTTAGGCGGGTTGGTTCCGCTGGTGAACATGCAGCTTGGCGAGGTCGTCTTCGGCGGCGTAGGCGCCGGGCTGTACGGGATCCTGATGATGGTCGTGCTCACAGTCTTCATCGCCGGGCTGATGGTGGGGCGCACCCCAGAGTACCTGGAAGAAGATCCAGGCGCGTGAGGTGCAGATATGGCGATGCTTTCATGTCCTGGAGTGTTCCCGGCCGCGATCTCTGGTGACCACTGCGATCTCGGTCGTGAGCCCGATGGGGGGCTGGCCGGGCTCAACAACCAGGGGCCGCACGGCTTGTCGGAGATCCTGCACGCCTTCTCCAGCAC
>JADKAQ010000012.1 GCA_016719105.1 Gemmatimonadota bacterium
AGATCTGGTCGCTCGACATCGCGACAGGCAAAGAGACACCGATTCCGTTCACCGCCGACGTGGATCAGATGATCGGTGAGCTGGTGCGCTTCACGTACCCCGTGAACGACAGCGTGCTCACCGTGCGTCAGATTCGCGGCGCACGGCCGTCACCTGATGGCAAACGTCTTGTGTTCTCCGCGCTCGATCGCCTGTGGACGATGGACCTTCCGGCGGGCACACCCAGGCGTGTGACAACATCCACCGACGGCGAACACGCACCGGTGTGGTCGCCCGATGGCAAAGTACATCGCGTATGTCTCCTGGACGGAGGACGGGGTGACATTTGGCGCGTACCCGCTGACGGCGGGCAGCCGTCCGAAGCTCACCACGCAGTCGGCGTTTTACGACAACATCATGTATTCGCCGACCGGTTCGCGTATTGTGGCCAATCGCGCCCCGCACGCAGCGCGCGATTCTGAACGACGAAATCAATCCGGCACTGGTCATCACCGACCTGGTGTGGATTCCGGCCACGGGTGGTGCAGCAAACTTCGTGAGCACACTCAGTGATGCCGGCCGACCGCACTTCACGAGTGATACCACCCGCATCTGGTTGTACGAAGGTGGCGATGGGCTGGTCTCGTTCCGCTGGGATGGCACCGATCGCAAAGCACATCTCAAGGTCACCGGGTATCAGGCACCGGGCGCGGGCCCGAACGCGCAGCCTCGTCAGGCGAGCGATTTGCATGTGTCTCCCGATGGCCAACGTGTATTGGCGCAGGTGGACAACATGCTGTTCGTGGTGCCATTGCCCATGACCGGCGGTGCCACGCCACGCTGTCTGTGCAGGCGCCCACGGGTGGCGCTCCCATTCCTCGCCGCTGTGCGCATCGGTGGAGATTTTGTCGGCTGGACGGCCGACTCACGTACCGTGTTCTATTCGCTGGGACGGTCGTTCTTCCAGTACGATGGGCCACGCGCCGACTCACTCGCCGCCGACTCGGCGCTGAAGGCGCCGCCGGCGCGAGCGGGCGGAGCGGGTGGTGCTGCAGGCGCCGCGCCAGGCGGCACGACGAGTGGTGGTGCTACAGCCGCGACGGCGAAGCCCATCTATGAAGCATCGCGCGTTGATGTGGCCATCACCGCCGCAAAGGATCGTCCAAGCGGCAGTGTCGTGCTGCGCGGTGCGCGCATCATCACCATGAAGGGCGACGAGATCATCGCGCGTGGTGATGTGGTCGTGACAGGCAATCGCATTGTGGGTGTGGGCGCACAGGGCAGTGTCACCGTGCCAAGCGGCGCACGCATCATCGATGTCGCCGGAAAAACCATCATGCCCGGCTTGGTGGACGTCCACGCGCACATGTGGCCGCAGTGGGGCGTGCATTCGCCGCAGCCGTACATGTACACGGCAAATCTGGCGTACGGCGTCACCACCACGCGCGATCCGCAGACGTCGCAAGCGGATGTCATTTCGTACGGAGATGCCGTGGATGTGGGCCAGATCATCGGCCCACGCATCTACGCCACCGGCCCCGGCATCTTTGCGCAAGACAATGTCTCCAGCGCGGATGACGCCAAGGACGTCATGAAACGGTATTCCGAGTTCTATCTCACGGAAACCATCAAGCAGTACCAAGCGGGCGACCGGCGTCAGCGGCAGTGGATCGCGATGGCGGCAAAGGAGCAGAAGATCACGCCCACGCTCGAGGGTGGACTGGACTTCAAGAAGAACATGACCGAGGCGATGGACGGATATGCAGGCATCGAGCATACGCTGCCCATCGCGCCGATGTACAAGGATGCGATTCAGCTCTTCGCCCAGAGGGGACCACCTGGACGCCGACGCTGCTCGTGCAGTACGGCGGGCCCTGGGCCGAGAACTGGTGGTACGAGCACTACGACATTTTGAGTGATGCCAAGCTCACGCGTTTCACGCCGTTTTCGGAACTCGAGCGTCGTGGACTGCGTCGGCCACAGTGGTTTCGCGACAGCGAATATTCGTTCACGCTGTTCGCCGAGCAGGCGAAGAAGGTGGTCGAGGCGGGTGGCCGTGTCGGGCTGGGCGGCCACGGACAACTGCAAGGTCTTGGCGTGCACTGGGAACTCTGGACGATTGCCAAAGGCGGCATGAAGCCGATGGACGCGTTGCGCGTGGGAACGATTTATGGCGCCGAGTCCATTGGTTTGGCGCGGGACCTGGGGTCGGTAGAAGCGGGCAAGCTGGCCGACATTCTGGTGCTCGACGGCAATCCACTGGATGACATCGCCAACACCAACACGATTCGCTACGTGATGAAGAACGGACGGGTGTACGGGGGTGACAGTCTCAACGAGATCTGGCCACGGCAACGTGCGATGCCGAAGCAGTGGTGGATGACGAACGAGCGGCGCCGAAGTAGTCCGACGTCTTTCATGCGCATCGCCGCCGTGGGCGGAAGTGCACCATCGATCGATTACCTCGACCTCAAAGCGCGGTCGCGCGTGGGCGGCATCTCGCTCAACTTCGCGGTGCATGCCCGGCACGCTGGCGCCGAGTCCGTGGCGAGCGTCAGCGCTGCACCGGGGCCGACGCGGCAGCGTCAGTAGTTGCCAGCGGGCCCTCGCTACCCGGCCGACGTCGAGCGGTGACATGGATGCGCCAGCGCCCCGGCGCCACGGCGTCCCAGGACATTCAGCTTGCCGCTGGTGGTGAGCGCCACTTCCCCGGGCGGGTACGCGCCCGACGTGCTCGCCGACTTCCGCCTGGGCGAGCGTGAGTGGGCGCTGCTGCGCGATGTCGACGTGATTGCGATCCCGGTCTTTAAGCAACCTGATGCCCCTGGTCAGACCCATCATCGTCGCGCGCGACGTCTCGGCGATCCGCGTCGCCGACCTGCTCGACAGCGCGGACCTGGGCGACGCGCTGCAGGGGCTCCGATGCACGCTCCTCGATGCGTTCGAACTCCTCTTCATCAGTGGCGACGAGGCGATGGTCGAGGCGACTCTTGCCCCGGTCCCGCAGGACTCGTAGCGTCATCGTCCGCGCACGGCGGGGCCAGGAGCAGCGCGCTCGTGAAAGGAGCACGCCATGTCCCGCCCGCCGAGCTGGTCCCGCCCGATGAGTGCGTCGACAATTTGCAGGGTGTGGCGACGCCTACCGGGCGGCGTTCACCGTTGCCCCTGCGCGCGATCGCGACGTTCCTGCGGCGATGCGCGCCGGCGCGAAGCAGGCCGCGCGCGTGATCCGTCACCTGGGAGCCGTCGCCGATGTGCGTTAGGCCGTAAGTCGCTTCCGCACGCTCTTTCCCGGGCCGCGCCCCCATCATCGGGATGATCGCCCCCTCCCCCGATGCCGGGCTGCCCAGCCTTCACCAGCATCGACGCCATTGTCGACGCGGCACTGGCCGACCTCGAACGGCCAGGGCGGGGGCGTCGATGGCGCGCTGGTGGAGAACGACTTCGACCAGCCGCACACGACTGGGTTTGGGGCTAAGAATCCATGCGGCGATGACGCGGGTGACGCGGGAGGTGGTGGCGCGCGCGCGGATCCCCATCGGCGTGGAAGTCCTGCTCAACGACCCGAAAGCGCGCCTCTGCCAGCCATCGCCGCGATGACCGGGGCGCGCTTCATCCGCTATCGACTTCTTCATCGACCGGGTGATGACCAAGCTCGGCCCCTTCGGGACCGCGGCCGAGGCGATCCTCGCCTATCGACGGGCCATCAAGGCCGAGCAGGTGCAACTGTTCACCGACCTGCGGGTGAAGTACACGACGCCCATCAGCGGACCAGAAGCCGCTGACGCTTTCGGCGCGCGGAGGCCGAGGCCGCGAGGGCCGACGCGGTGATCATCCCCGGCGGGGAGACGGGGATCGAGCCCCGATCCCGACGACCTGCGTGCCGCGCGCCCGCCATCGCTTCCCGTGCTCATCGGGAGCGGGCTCACCCCCGAGAATGCGGCGACGCTGGCCCCGCTCTGCGATGGGGCGATCGTAGGGACGTCGCTGCCCAGTGGGCGACCGCATCGCGACCGCGTGGTGCTGGGAGCAGGTGACGCGTCTGGTGCACGCGGTACGTGCCGTGCCCTCGACACCCATGGCGTGAGCGAGACTCCGCCGACCACTTCCGCGGAACGGGTGTCGCTCAAACGACTGACTCGGGGCTCGCGGCCGTTGTCGCGCTCGTCGCAGGCAACATGCTCGGCTCGGGGTCTTCTTCACCCGGGAGAGCTCGCCATGATAGCGCAGCATCAATGGCCAGGTGCACTTCATTTGGGCGCTGTGCGGTGTCATTACGCTCTGTGGTGCCCTCACGCTGGCCGAGATGTGCCGCATGCTCCCCGCACGCAGGGCGACGTACCACGTCCTCAAGGAGGTTCGGCCCGCTCTGGGGATTCCTCCTGGGTGTGGCTCGAGCTGTGGGTGAGCGGGCCGGGAGCGGTGGCGAGGATCGCGATCGTCTTCAGCGAGTTCATGCAACGCGTGGTTGTAAACGTTGGCGATCGCGCCGGTGTGGTGGGGCACGTCCAGCGCCATCGCCTTCTTTGCGGCAATCAACCTGGCCGGGGTGACGTGGGGTGGGCGCGTGCGGGTGACTGGTGACCGCGCTCAAGATTGGCGGGATCGTGGCGCTCATCAGCGGGGCGCTGTTGCTGGCGGCGCCAGCGTCGGCCGCTTGCTGCGCTGGTGCCTGGCGAGAGCGCCAGCGACGGCCTTCATGGCCTTCGTCCGGTTCGCGCGGGAGCTAGGCGTGGCGGCGGTGCTCTTCACGTACGACAGCTGGATCGACGTCTCGCGCACGTCGCCGGCGAGAGATCCGGCGCCCGGGGCGTGATCTTCCACCAGGAATGGCGATCGGCATCGGCTCGCTCCCGCATCCCTGCACCTGGTGGTGAACGTCGCCTACCTCCGCGTCGTCCCGCTCGAGGCGATGCGCACCTCGCCGACGACGGTGGCCTCCAGTGGTAGCGACGTCGGCGTACCGGGCCGCGCGGTAGGACGTTCCTCGACGTCCTGATGATGATCTCGATCTTTGCCGCGCTGGGCGGACTCGTGATGACCCTGCCGCGCCTCTTCTCCTCTGATGGCCGACGCGCACGTGGGCGAGGCGCGCGGGGTGTTGCGCACCTTCTTCTCGCTCCTGCGACGTATCGCCCCCGCGCACCGCCGGACGCAACAGCGCCATCCTCTTCGCCGCCGTCACGTCGATCGCCGCACTCCTCTTCTTTGGCTCCTTCTCGCGACTGGTGAACTTCTTCGTCGTCCCACGTTCCAGGCCATGAACATCCTGATGGTGGCGGCGATCTTCCGCCTGCGCCCGCGGGTCCCTCGGCCGGGCCTGCCACCGAAGCCCGGCTATCCCGTGACCCCCATCGCTGGATATCGTGGTGATGGCGGCGCTGCTCGCGAGTGGGATCAACGCTCGACCGATGGAGACGCTTATCGGGAGCACGCTGGCGCTCACCAGGGCAACCAGTCTACTGGTGGATGGTGCGTGAGCGTCGCTCGGTCTAAGCGGCCCCGCCCACGCCCCCTCCGGCATCTCGCCCTTTCCTGCCTCGCGTGCGATCGGTCCACGAAGTCGTCGCACTATTGGCGTTGGTCGTAGCCGGCTACCTCGCCTTCAAGCCGGTCCCGATCGACCCGGCGCCGTGGATAACCACGCCTAACGCGGGACTGACCGGTCCCTTTACTCCCAATTCGCTGCTCGCCGACGCCGACAGCATCGCTGCCGCGAGCGCCGGCCCCGAGGACCGACGGTCGGCGCCGATGGGGGCGCTCTACACGGGGCTCATTGGCGGAGCCGGGTCCGCATCGATCGACCACCGGCGAGGTGCGCAGATCGCGATCACCACGGGCGCCCGCTTGAGGCTGCGCTTCGACGCGGCCGGCGACCTGGTCATCGCCGACGCCCGCCAAGGGCATCGTTGCGGTGCGCCCCAACGGTGAGCTGCGCACGCTGGTCGCGCTCGGCGACACCAAGCTTCACTTCCCGATGCGCTCGACGTGGCGCCCGACGGCGTCCTCTGGTTCTCCGACGCGTCGCAACGCTGGGATACCCGGACCGGCGGCCTGATGGACTTCTGGGAGAGTCGCCCCACCGGCCGACTCCTGCGCCACGATCCACGCGTGGGAGACGCGCGTCGTCCTCGACTCGATCGACTTCGCCAACGGTGTCGCGGTGGGTCCCGCGGGCGCCCGGCCCTGCTCAACCGAAACGATGGCGGGGCGCATCATACGGTACTGGATCACGGGGCCGCGTGCCGGAACGCGCGAGACCTTTCTCTCGAGGGGCTCCCAGGGCTCCCGGACAACATCGGCTGCGATGGCCACGGCCTGTTCTGGTGGCGTTGTATGCCCCGCGTACCGCCGCGGTCCACGCATCCGCGCCTTGCCGCCGTGGCTTCGCAAGGTGATCTATCGCATCCCCGAGCGACTGCGCCTCACCGAGGCCGATCGCTACGGGATGATCCTCGGATCGATACGCTGGACAGGTGCGCTACAATCCGCAGGACCCCAGTGGCCGCGTGGACTCCACCACCACCGCGGTGGCGGTGAACGATACGTTGTACGTCGAGCCTTCCTGCGGTGCTCGCGCGGTTGCGGCTGCCGGCTGCCCCATGACGTGATCGCGCGCTGGTTCCTCGCCTTTCCACTCTTGCCGACCGTCGCGATGCTTACGCGCCCCCTCCTGCTCGCCTTCGCCCCCATCGTTGCCTTCACCACCGGCGCCTCGGTCGCGCAGGCTCAACTCCCGACAGCATCCGCACGCGAGTCGACGCCGTCTTCGCGCTGGGATCGCACCGACTCGCCCGGGTGCGCGCTGGGCATCTCCGCAGAGCGGACGCGAGGTGTAGCTTGCGCGCGGCTACGGGATGAGCGATCTGCAGCACGCGATCGCCATCACCCCATCGTCGATCTTTCACGTCGCGTCCGTCTCCAGGAGTTCGCCGCGTATTCGGTGGCGCTGCTGGCCGGAGGAGGGGCGGCTGTCGCTGGACGACGACGTGCGCCAGCATGTCCGGGATTCCCAACTACGGGCAGCGCATCACCGTGCGCCAGCTCATCCACCACACGAGCGGACTGCGCGACCAGTGGCAGCTGCTGGGCTACGCCGGCTGGCGCTTTCCGAGACCTGATCACCGAGCAGGACGTCCTGCGAATGGTCTCTCGCGGCAGAAGGGGACCAACTTTGCGCCGGGAGCGGAGTGGGCGTACTCCAACACCGGCTACACTGCTGGCAGGATCGTGAAGCGCGTGAGCGGAAGTCGCTGCGCGAGTTTGCCCAGAACGCATCTTTGCCCCGCTGGGGATGCGCGACACGCACTTCCACGACGACACGATGATCGTACGGGGCGCACCTCGGCGTACGAACCGCGTCCCTGGCGGCGGGTGGAAGATCTCCATCCCGGTCTTCGACACGTACGGAGCGACGTCGCTCTTCACGACTGCGGGCGACATGCTCACGTGGATGGGTAACCTCGACGCGCCGACGGTGGAAGCCGTGCCCTGGTGGCGGCGGCGCAGACGAGCTCCGCTCAACGATGGACGCCGACCAGCTACGGCTACGGACCTCCATCTTCAAGTATCGCGGGCTCTCGGCCATCGGGCATGGTGGTGCCGATGCCGGCTATCGCGTGCAGGTCGAACGTTATCCGGAACGCGGGATCGCGATCGCCGTTCTGTGCAACGCCGCCATCGCCACGCTGAACGTCCTCACGCGAAACGTGCTCGACGTCCTGCTTGGTGCCAGCGCCCCGCGGCAGGCCCTCTGATCGACACGGTCCCCGCGGGCCGTCTCGGCCGAAATCAAGCAGCGCTGGGTGGGGACGTATCGCGACTCCGTGAGCCAGGCCGTGCGCGCGTACGCTTGGCGGGCGACACCCTCCACGCTTGGCGACGGGCGCCCCCGTGATCACGAGCGACACCTCGGCGCGCATCGCAGCGAGCGCGAATGCGCGGGTCCTGCGCTCGTCAGGCACCACGGTGACCGGGGTGGCGCAGGTGCGCACACCACGCGTCCGCTCATCTTCCGTCGTGAGGCGCCGTTCACCCCCGATCGTGCGGCGCTGGCGGCGTATGCGGGGGCCTTCTACAGCGAGGAGCTCGACGTGCGCTACGACCTGCGCGTCGCGGATTCGTCGCTGGTCATGTTCCATCGCAAGCTCGATGACTCCCCGCTGGCCCCGGCGTCTCGCGATGTCTTCACCGCGGCGTTCGGCGCGACCTTCCAGTTCACGCGCGATCGTACGGGGAAGGTGAACGGCTTCACCATCACCGACGGTCGCGTGCGCGGGGTGCGGTTCGAGCGCATGAAGTAGCGCGACCACGAGCTCGCCGGTCTCGACGGGGCGCATCCGCACACGGATGCGCCCCTTCGTCTCACGGCGCCGGTCAGTTCGCCTGGGTGCAGGCGACGGCGGCAGCAACAACAGGCGACGACGGAAGGTCTGGAACGCGTTCGTGTCCCGCGTCAGTCGCTGCAGCGCGCTCGCCGGGTACTTGGCGATCTGCGCCTCGGTCGCCGCGACGCGACTCTCCTCGAGCGGATGGCTGGCGAAGAACGCGTCGAGGGAGCTGGGGTTGGACTGGCGCGCCGCCATCAGGAGGCGAAACATCTCCGGGATGCCTAACGGCGATATCCCCGCCTTCACGACGGTCGCCACCGCTTCTTCATCGGCCTGCGCCTCGTCGCCGCGACTGAACCTCGCGAACAGCGCGCTGCCGCCGATGTTGATGGCGGCCTGTGTGGCACCGCTCTCGCAGACGTTGGTGAGGGTACAGAGCAATGACAGGCCGACGTTGGCGCCCTGGCCCTGCTGCATCTGACCTGCGCCCCTTCACGGGACCACTACGAAGTGTAGGCCGGGGACTGGGGTGAATGGGTGAAGGTGCGCGCGTATTCGTGCGGGGTCAATTGCTGCAGGGAGCTATGCGGACGGACCGAGTTGTAGTCGTCCTGCCATGCGGAGATGATGTCGCGGGCATCGTGCAGATCCGTGAACCAGTGCTGGTCCAGGCATTCGGCGCGGATCTTGTCGTGAAAGCTCTCGACGTACGCGTTCTCGACGGGCTTCCCGGGGCGGATGAAGGCGAGTTGCACCTGACGCGCATACGCCCACGCATCGAGCGCGCGGGCGACGAACTCGGGCCCGTTGTCCACCGTGATCGCGCGTGGCGTGCCGCGCAGGCTGGTGACGTCCTCGAGGACGCGCACCACGCGCGCGGCGGGCAGTGACGTGTCGACTTCCAATGCGAGGCACTCCGCGTGCACGTGTCGATCAGGCTGAGCACGCGAAAGCGGCGACCGGTCGCGCACTGATCGCTGATGAAGTCCATCGCCCAGACCTCATTCGGCTGGGTGGCGACGGGACGGGGCACCCGGGCAAGCGAGACCTGCTTGCGCTTCCGCCGCCTGACCTGCAACCCCGTACTGCGATAAACACGGCGCACGCGCTTGTGATTCACCTGCCAGCCGTCGCGGGCGAGGAGCACGTGCAGCCGGCGATAGCCCCAGCGGGGTCGCTCGGCGGCCTTCTCGCGCAACGCGTCCGCCAAGGCGTCATCACTGGGCCGGGTACTCTGGTGATACCAGCGCGAGCGCGCCAGGTGCACGAGCTCGCACGCGCGACGGGTGCTCACGGGATACGTGGCCTTGAGATAGGTGACGGCGGTCCGTCGCTGTGCCGGCGTCACCACTTTCGTCCCACCACGTCTTTGAGCATCGCGTTGTCGAGGCTGAGCTCGGCCACGAGGCGCTTGAGGCGCGCGTTCTCGTCCTCGAGGGCCTTGAGCCGTTTCACCTCGGGCACGCCGATCCCGCTGTACTTCGCCTTCCAGCGGTAGAACGTGGTCTCGGTGATGCCGTGCTTGCGCACCACCAAGCGGGCGTTGTCACTGCCCGCCGCCTCCTTCAGGATCGCGACGATCTGCTCTTCGGTGAAGCGCTTCCGCTTCATGTGGGCCTCCTCCGGCGCCTCGCCGGGCTCGTGCCCCTAACCTATCATCTGGTCCCGTTTTCGGGGCGCAGGTCAATCTGCTGCACGGAGTGTCGCCGCGTGATGTGGCCGATCTCGTGCGCGAGCACGCCGGCCAGCTCGCTCATGTTGGTCGCCTTCTCGATCAGGCCGCGATTGACGCAGACCCATCCGCCCGGGAGCGCGAAGGCGTTGATCTCCTTGCTGTCGACGACGGTGAAGTACCAGGTGAGGCCCCGGCTGTCGGTCGCCTGGGCGAGTTGATTGCCGAGCGACGTGACGTAGCGAACGACGGCGGCATCCTTCACGAGCGGCAACTGCTCGCTCACCCAGCCGCGGCGCCGGCACCAAGCTCCACTTCCTGTTGCTGGGACACGCCGCACGCGATCGTGGTGACACGCGACGGCGAGGAGCGCGACCGAAAGCCTGCGGATCGCGCGGGCGGGTTGCTTCCGATGGGACCACATAGCACGAGTTGGTACGGGACGAGGACGAGCGTCTCCCTCCTCTCTTTCATGCTAGAGCCGTCCGTGCGGTAACGGAATCAATCCTTGGGTCGAGGTCGGTGTGACTACCGCCTCCCCTTCGGCCTCAGCTCCAGGTCCTGGAAGTCGAACGAGAAGTCCACCCCAGGTGATGCGGGACCATCTTCGCGTGGTCGATTGCACCGTCGGGCGTGAGCATGAAGGTGATGTAGGCATCGGCCCTGAGTTCGCGATCGCGCCAGCGCACCAGAAACGTGTCGTGCTGCCACGGGATCATGTCGCCCACGAGCTGTGGCGAGTGCGAGAACCGAATCGCCAGCCCGCCGTTGTCCTGCGCGATGTCGATATCGCCGTACCCAGGCGTCCTCGTAGGCGCCGGCGTACTTCGCGAGCGCGAGCGACGGGCGCGAGAGCGAGTCGCGCGAGGCCTGTGCCTGACGAGCGGCGTCGATGAGCGCTACCTGCTGGCGGCCCGCAGCGAATCGTAGCCGGCGATGAAGTCGAACGGCTGCGCGGTGCGCAGCACGCGATCCATCAGCGTCCAAGTGAGGGCGAGAACGTCGCCGATTCGTCGTTGGTGAGCACGACGACGCCCGCGCGCTCCGACGGAATCCATGCCACCGATGACAGGTAGCCGGGGAGCCCGCCGGTGTGATGGGATCTTCCGCCCACGGAAGGTGCTGACGTCGAGCCCAAGCGCGTAGAAACGGAAGTCGCTCGCCAGCGGGGCGATCGCGGCGGGCGGCATGCCGTTAGGCATCGGCGTCACCGGCTCTTGCAGTCGACGGGCCGTCCGCGGCTGGTAGAGCCGGTTCCCATCGCCCACCTTCCCCGAATCCAGCAGCGTCAACACCCACTTCGCCATGTCCTCGGCGCCGCTGTTGATCCCGCCGGCCAGGTTGGTATCGCTCGTCATCGGCGCGATGGCCTTGAGCGTTCCGTCGAGGAGCGTGGGCGTATGCGCCACGTCACCCGGGGCGGCGGCGTCGCCGTGTCGCGACGTGCTGTGCGTCATCCCCACGCGCTGCAGGATGCGCGTTTCGATGAACTGTTCCCCGACATCCCGCTCACGGCCTCGATCACTTCACCGGCGACGAGGTAGAGGACGTTGTCGTAGGCGTACGCCGAGCGGAACGACGTGGCCGGCTTGATGTAACGCAGGCGGCGCATGATCTCGGACCGCGTGTGGAGGTCGAAGCCGGCCACCAGAGCAGGTCGCCGGCGCCGAGTCGGAGTCCGCTGCGATGCACGAGGAGATCCTTGATGGTGATCTCGCGCGTAACAAACGGGTCGTACATCGCGAACTGCGGGGAGATAGCGGATGACCGGGGCCGTCCTCCAGCTTCCCCTCTTCCACCCAGCATCCCGAGCGCGGTCGCGGTAAAGACCTTGGTGTTCGAGGCGATGCCGAAGCGCGTCACCGGGGACACGGGCGCGGCCTCTCCCCACCTTCTTCACGCCATACCCCTTGGCGACGACGACCCTGCCGTCCTGGATCACTGCGACGGCAACGCCAGGAGTCGGGAAGGTCTTGAGTGCGACCGCGACGATCGAGTCAACGGTGCGGAGCAACGCAGCGGTTTGGGAGCGGCGGCGTAGCCCTGCAGCGGAGCTGCAAGCGCAACGAGCAGTGCAATGGAACGGCGTGCGGAGACGATCACGGCACCACCCGCGGCTTCCCGATCTGGTATTCCTTGGGTGGGATGTTCCCCTGCAAGTTGGTCACGAAGTAGTCCCAGCGGCGGCGCATGATGTACGCCGCGCGTCGGGGGCCGAAGCCGTGGCGCGTGTGGAAGCACGATCTGGTCGGTCCTTCCCTGCCTTCATCAGCGCATCGACCACCAGCGCGTTCACCGGCGGGACGTTGTCGTCCATCATCCCGTGGATGAGGAAGAGCCTCCTTGAGGTTCTTCGCGTGCGTCTGGTTGGCTTCCTCGGCGTAGTTGTCGTTAGGCCCGATCAGCAGCGCCCTGGTACCGCTCGCCCCAGTCGCCTTCGTAGTTGCGGTTGTCGTGGTTCCC
>JADKAQ010000015.1 GCA_016719105.1 Gemmatimonadota bacterium
GGAACGGCTTGAGGCCGAGCCGGTCCCCCCGTCTCGATGTCGAAACGCTGGATCCCCAGGGTTCTAGGCTCGCGGTGTAGACCCACCGCTTGCTGAAGGGGTCGGGGCGCTGGTACATCCCGCCCCCGAAGCCGATCTGCCGCTAGTCCTCGTTGACGATGCCTAACCAGTGGCGCGCGGCACTTCGGTCCCATCCACGAGTGGTTGTCCTGCATGCCGCCGTAGATCCAGTAGGGGTCGCGATCGTCGGCGGCCACCGAGTAGAACTGCCCGATGGGAAGCTCAACCGCACCCAGGTCTCCCCAGGTCCCACGTTTCTGCAGCCCGCCGTCGCCGCCAAGGAAGGCGTGGCGCGAGTCCTTGGGGTTGAGCCAGAAGGCGACATGGGCGCCCTTGAGCCCGACGTCGACGTGTGGGCCGGTGGAGCTGCGGAAGGTCCGCCCTCCATCCTCACTGCGATACACCGTGACCCCGATCCAGACGCGATCGGCGTTGGTCGGGTGGATCACCGGCTTGAGTAACACGGGGCGCGGATTGAGCGGGTCCACCTGGCGCCACGTGTCTCCGCCGTTCGGATCGGTAGGTGCCCGCCCCGGTGCGATGCTCGATCGTGGCGATCACGATGCGTGGATCGGAACGGGCGATGGCGAGCCCGATGCGCCCCCTTGTCTCCCTTCGGGATCCCCTCGGTGATGGGCGCGCCAGGTCTCGCCGCCGTCGGTCGACTTCCAGATCCCGCTCCCGTGCCGCCACCGTTGTACCCCACGGCGTGCGCAGGCGCTGGTAGGTCGCCGCAATCACGACGTCGGGATTGGATCGGGTCGACCACGATGTCGGTCGCCCCCTGTGAGCGAATCGACGAAGAGCGTCTTGCCTCCACGTCCGCCCGCCGTCGCTGGTGCGGAAGACGCCACGGTCCGCGTTAGGCGCCCAAGGTGGTCGCCGGCCGCGCCACCCAGGCGATGTCGGGGTTGGTCGGGTGAATGGCCACCCGCCCGATGTGCCGCGTGGCGGCGAGCCCCAGGTGTGTCCAGGTGGCGCCGGCGTCGGTCGACTTGTAGACGCCGTTCCCCCACGAGGTGCTCTGCCGGTTGTTCTGCTCTCCCGTGCCCACATACAGGATGCGCGGATCGCCTTCGTAGATCGCCACGTCGCCGAACGTCGCGACCTTCTGGTTCTCGACGCTCGGCGTCCACGTCGTCCCCTTGTTGGTCGTCCCACAACCCGCCCGGCGGCGGCGGGCGCGCAGGGTGAAGGGGCCCCCTCCACGTCGTGGATGCGCCCGCCGAGTGCGGCCGGGCCAATCGACCGGAAGCGGAGCGAGTCGAATGGCGACTGGGCGCCGGCTACCACAGGCGCGAGGACGGTGAGGGCGAGGGCGAGCGAGCGGCGCATGGCGTCGAAAGTCGGGTGAAGAGTCGCGCGAATCTACGGTCGCGCGCGCCACGCCACGAGCGGGGCCCCCGGGGTGCCGAGCGCCCGTGCCGCGGTGCCGACCTGCCGCCGCGCCACGTTGCCCGGGGTCTTCCACCGACTTGCGCACGGCCGCCCTGGCTGGGAGAATAGAGGCAACCCCACACCCCGCCCCTTTCATGGTCTCGCGTCGCGACTTCGTGAAGCGCACTCAGGCCACGCTGGCCGCTACACCGCTCGCCGGCCTGGCGATGTCGACCCCTGACGCGTCCACGGACGCGTCGCCGCGCGCCCCGGAGCTCTGGCCTCAGCACGCCGTGCGCCCTGTCGTCATCTCCGACTACTCGGGGGGGAGTTCAGGAACGGGGGACCGAGAACGCCGTACAGCGCGCCTCCGGCTCATCACCGAGGGCAGGATGTGCTGGACGCCCTCATTGCCGGCGTCAACATCCCTGAACTCGACCCCCACCGAGACCGGGATCGGTACTGGGGCGCGCCTAACGCCGACGGCGTGGTGCAGCTGGACGCGCGTACGCACGGCCCGCGCACGCGTGCGGGCGCTGCTGCTCCTGTATCGAAGGGGTGCGCACCCCGTCGCTGGTGGCGCAGGCAGTCATGGACTACACCGACCATCACCTGCTGAGCGGCGAGGGGCACGCGAGTTCGCGCGGCAGATGGGTTCACCGTCGAGGCCGACCTCAATACCGACACCTCGCGCCGCCTCTGGCGCGAGTGGCGCCGCCGCGTCGATCCCGAGCACTGGCTCGATCCTAAGCGCGGGACGCGCCCCTGGGCGACCGGCACGAGAAGGACCCCGGCGACACCGACTTCGCCGCGAGCGCGCATCGGGTGCCTAACGCCGAGTGGGAGTCGCGCGCGCCTCGCTGCCGGTCGGTCGATGGTCCGCGATGGACTGTGCGCGAGGGATCGTTCTGGGGACGATCAACTGCGATGGCATCAGCCCCACCGGCGACATCTGCGGCGTGACGACGACGAGCGGGTTGGCGGAAGATCCCCGACGCACCGGCGACTCCCCCATCCTCGGCGCCGGCCTCTACGTCGACAACGACGTCGGCGCGGCCGGCTCCACTGGGCGTGGCGAGGCTAACCTGTACAACCTGTCGTCGTTCATCGTCGAGGCGCTGCGCCGCGGCATGAGTCCCAAGGATGCCGGGATGGAAGCGCTCAAGCGCATCAAGGCCAACACCATCGAAAGCCGCCTGCTCAACAGCAAGGGGAACCCGAACTTCAACATCCGCTTCTTCGTGCTCAACAAGCGCGGCGAATGGGCCGGCGTGTCGATGTATCACGCGGGGGAGACCAAGTTCGCCGTCTGCACCGAGAACGGCGCGCAGGCGCCGGAGTTGAGCCACTGCTTGCCGGTGGGCCCGAGGGACTGACCGCGGCGGCTATGCGCGCGACGGATGAAACGCACGATCTCGTCGAACAGCACGGGGAGATAGGCCGCACGGTCGAACCCCGGCGGGTCCTGCGAGGGCGGGATCGCCGGACTCACCATCTCTGGCGGGTACGGGCTGAGGAAGGCGAAGTGACCGGCGTTCGCGACCACGAGGTGATCGAGTTGCGCCGGGTCTTGGAGGCCGCTGGCGACCACCTGCGCGTGAAACGCCGTCGTGAGCATGTCCCGCTCCCCGGTGCGCATGAGGATCGGGACGTCGACGTCGGCCAGCGCGCCGTTGGCCATGAACCACGGCGTCGCCGGCGCGAGGAGGACCAGGGCGCTCACGCGCGCGTCGCGCCTAACGGGGACCGTGACCGCCGCGCCGTTAGGCGATTCCTGCGCGAGTGACGTCGGCTTCCCGCCGGCAACAGCAAGCGCGGTGTAGCCGCCCATTGAGTGCCCGATGATCGTCACGCCGCGCGGTGCGCGACCCGCACCGACGAGTGGGTCGGTGAGCGCGGCGTCGATGACCACGTGGAGGTGACGCGGCCGGTTCTCGAGGTTCGCGACCGTTCCCGAGAGCGAGTCGTCCGCACGACAGTTGCCGGGGTGCTGCACGAGCGCCGCGACGCACCCCGCGCGTGCGAGATGCAGCGCCAGGTCACGATGCGTGAAGGGGGTCCCGCCCGACCCGTGCGAGATGACGACCAGCGGGAGCGCGTGTCCGTCGACGGGGGCGTCGAGCGCAATGTCGACCCGGAATGGGCCGAACGGCGCTGGCTGCGCCCGGGCCCGTGTCGGATAGAGCAGGCGCACGGGGATGCTGGTCCCCTGAACCGCGTCTGCCACGTCGATCGCGCGGCAACCGGCGTTGATGCCGGCGGAGAAAGTCGTCACGAACGATGGGCTACGGTCACGTGTCGAGCAGCGCCGTCATGCGTGCCCGCGCTGGCTGGGAGCGGGGGAAGCATGGCGCCCGCCAGCCGCAGCGGTCAAGCCGCCATCGTGCGGAGCGCGACTGCTGGCCACGCCCTCGCCACACATCCCGATCGCCAGGCTTTCCCACCCGCAGACAACGCGCGCCGCCAGGGCATCAACGGGGGGCCCGTCGTGGCACGGACGGCTCCACCGCGTAGATCGAGTCCCAGCGCAGCGCACGCACGCCGCTCGCTGAGGTGCCGAAGCGCAGGTACGCGTCCAGTCCGGGGACATAGTGCGTATCGCCGCCGACCGCAAAGGCATCGTAAGGCACGCCTCGCACGCGTACGATCAGGCGTTCGCCGTCGCGACGCACGCGCACCTCGCCGAGGGTTGGCACACGATAGGTCCCCGTGATGTCGGTGACCGCATCGCTCACGGGCGGGGGCGCCAACGTTTCGGGTGCGCCACCCTCGGCAATGGTGATGAGTGCGCGGGTGAGCGCAGGCTGCAGCCACGCCGGCGGGGCGTCGTTCGCGACCCATGCGACGGTGAGGTCCTGCGCATCGTCGGCGTACGCGACGCTGAAGAAGCCGTCGTGGTGGCCGGTGTAGTAACGACGCTTGGTGTCGGGCGACAGATACCAGCTCCCGAGCGAGATGCCGGTGGTCCGTCCGTCGTCGAGTCGGGCGAGGCGTATCGCGTTGCGCAGCGCCTGCGGCGGAACGACGCGGCGATAGCCGGCCAGCCATTTGTGCAGGTCGCGAGCCGACAGGTACACGTTGGCCGCGCCGTGAAATCCCTCCAGGTCGTAGGCGTCGTGCGCCGCCATTCCGTCGTTGGTGCGCCGATAGCCTCGTGTCCGATTCCCCGGCCAGTCGGCAAACCGCGCCGGTCGCACGAAGGCCGTGAGCCCTAACGGGCGGAAGAATCGCTCGGCCAGCACGTCGGGGTACGACGCCCCCGAGACGCGCTCCACGACCATGGCGGCCACGTCGTACGCGACGTTGTCGTAACTGAACGCGCTCCCTGGCACGAAGGCCGGCATTGGTGCATCGCGGGACACGAGCGCAAGGTGGCTGGCATTCGTGCGCGGCTGGCCGGCCGCGACGCGCGGGTCCAACCATTCGTAGCCGGGTAGCCCTGCGGAATGCGAGAGCAGGTGGCGCACGCGCGTCGCGGCATGTGGATACGCCGGAGCAGGTCGCGCACCCTGGCGCCGAGCGCGACCCGCCCTTCCGCCACCAGGGTCAGTAGCACTGCCGCGGTGAAGGTCTTCGCCATCGAGGCCGCATCGGTCGGCGTGCTGGAGGTGAAGGGGATGCGCTGCTCGACGTCTGCATACCCGAAGCCCCCCTCGTAGACGATGTGATCGCCGCGCCCCACCACCACGGCCCCCTGAAAGAGGCCGCGCTCCGCCAGGTCGCGCATGAGCGAATCCCGCGCGCACGGCGATGGAGCGCGACGCGGTGACCTGCGCGTAGGAGGGCGCGTGCGACGCGACGCAGAGCAGGAGCACCAGCGCAAGTCGGGGCACATTCCTCCAGGAGCAGGATGCGTGTTCGCGCGCTCCCCGAAAGGCAGCCACCGCGACACGTCGATTGGGGATGACCAGCCTCAGACGCTCGGCTGCACGTCCGATTGGCGCACCCGCACCGTCCCGGCACCGGAATGGAGCGCCACCAGGTACACCGGTTCTGGCGACGTGCGAAGCAGCAGGACGACGGTCCCCGCATCGCCTTCGTGGGCCCCAGCGAGGACGCGCACTGTCTGGTTGTGCATCAAGGCGATCCCCTCGAGGCGCTCGCCGAGCAGCCATCGATCGCCGATCCTGCATGGGCGCGGTCATGTACGATCGACGTTAGGCATGGGCGCCGTGCCCACGCGGGCGCTCGTCGGCGTCATGAGCCACACGACTCAGAACCACGGCTCGGGATCGCCCGAGTAGGTCCCGTCGCGTGACACCGCGAAGTCGACGACCGCTCGCGCGTTGGCGGCGACGGTGACCTGCTTCGAGAGCGGATCGGTCGCCGCCAGGTAGCCGGCACGCGGAATGACGCGAACCCGGTACACCCCACCGCCCGACAGGCGAACGCTCACGCTTCCGTCGTTGCTCGTTCGCGCGATCACCTCGGTCGCGGCGAGCGTCACGATCACCTGCGTGCGACCGACCGCCACCCCACGATCGTCGCGCACCCGCACGTTGATCATCGTCGCGTCGGGTTCTGTCCCGCCCAGGACGCCGCAGCCTGAGGCCCCGACGAGCAGCAGCATCAGCATGAACCGTCGCATGGGATCCTCCGTCTGCTCGACCGACGTGACATGGGGCGCGGCGCACATCCCGCGAGTGGAAGCAACAGTGAGCCGCCACGACGGGCAGGGGGCGATCGCTCGGCCGCTCGTGCCACGTCCGACGCAGGGATGAGGCGACGCACTTGTGCACCGGTGATCGAAAACGCGCGATCCCGCTGGCGGCGACACGCGCCCGGGGCGACCCCCACGCTCCACGCGCCCGCTCGGCACGTTCGCGCCCCGTCAGCGCCTCCGCGCGACGCCCCTCGGTCCAACGCCCACGCCAGCCGGATCCCCACGGCATAACACGTCAGGTCGCTCCACAGGAACCCCTGCCCGAGCACGAGTGCGCCAATCCGATGGGCCCGGAGCGCCACCAGCCACGCCGGATGCAGCAGCTGACTGCATTCCACGGCTAGAGCCGCAAGCCCCGCCGCACACGCGAATCGAGGCGCCGCTGCGCTCGGCCGAAGCCACGCCAGCAGCCAGTACACCAGCGTCGCCCACAGCACGTCGCCGCCGAAGGTCGCAAGCACCTCGGGAAAGGCCGCCGGAACGCGACGCGTGGCGAGTCCGGTGGCGATGGTGGCGACGGCCAGCGCGGAGAGCCTGAGGCGAGATCGCACGAGCGACGAAGTGGCCAATCAGCCGGTGCGTGCGCGGCGCTGGCGCAGCACTTCGTACACCGCGATCCCCACGCTCGTCGACAAATTGAGCGAGCGAACGCGCGTCGCGTCGATCGGCATGGTCACGAAGCGATCGCGATAGCGCTCATGCAGCGCGGCGGGCAGCCCACCGGTTTCGCGACCGAAGACGAGGACGACGTCGCTCGGCTCGCTGAGTGGTGCCTCCCAGAGGAGGCGCGTCGCCTTGGTGGGAGAAGAAGAACGGCTCGCCGAGTGCCGGCAGCGCACGCTCGAACGCCTCCCAGCTTGGCCACACGCGCAGGTCGACGTGCCCCAGTAGTCGAGCCCCGCGCGCTTGACCTCGCGCTCATCCAGGGAGAAGCCCAGCGGCTCCACCAGGTGCAACGTGGCGCCGGCGGCGAGGCAGGTGCGCCCCGCATTGCCGGTGTTCCAGTGGATCTCGGGGTGGACGAGGACGACGTGTGTGGCCAACGGAGGCGGACGGTGTGGGGCCGGTGAAGAGGGAGCGGACGATGCGGGACCAACGGGAGCGGCCGCGCGCGCGTCGCCGGAGAGCCTGAACGACTCGCGCCCGCGGTCGCGAGCGCCCCATCGCCCGGCAACAGGCGCGCCACCTCGTCTGCGAGCGCCTGCCAGACCTCGAGGCGCCAGTATCGCCGAGCCGCCGCACTCGTGGACGGGGCCACGAAGAGCCGAGTGGCACGGACCATCCCGGATTGTAGCCCGAGGGCGACGTCCGTGCGCCCCAGGAACTGCTGGGCGGCGCGCTTTCCGTTGAAGCACAACATCCGCGGCCGATAGCGCTCGATAAGGAGCGCAGCACCTCGACGTCCGACTCGGCGGGCCGCAGCACGTGGTCGGGACCGACCTGCGTCTTCACGATGTCGGTGAGGCTGATGCCGAAGTCGAGAAGCGTCCGGAACTCGTGCGGGCCAACGGCCGCGGCGTGAGGCCGACCTCGAACAGCGTCTGCCAGAAACGGTTCTGCGGCCCGGCGTAGTAGCACCCGGCCCGCGCCGACGCCGTACCGACGGCGGAGCCGCAGATGACCAGCCGAAGGCCGGGGCAATGACGTCGTCGAGCATAGGTCTATTGATCTCGTGGTGCCACTGGCGTCGTCAACGTTGCGGCACCGATTGACAGAACGGCAGGGCGAGAGACATATGGTTAGCCATATGGCTAACTATTCTGCCTCGCTCGATCACGTCTTCCTCGCCCTCGGCGATCCGACGCGTCGAGCCATCGTCTCGCGGCTGGGCGTTGGATCGGCCTCTGTCACGGAGCTCGCCGCGCCGTTTCATGGCGCTGCCGTCGTTCACGAAGCACATCGGCGTGCTGGAGCGCAGCGGCCTTATTCGGTCCAGGAAGCAAGGACGAATCCGCACCTGCGAGCTCGACGCGGCGACGCTTCGTGACGCGGAGTCATGGATGGCCGATCAGCGCGCTCTCGGGGAGGCGCGCACCGATCGCCTCGAGGCGTACGTCGAAATCCCTGCAGGGCCCCCCTCACGCAAAGGAGTAGGACCATGTCCGTCGGCAGCGAATACGACCTCGAGATTTCCAGTGTCCCGCGTGCCGCGGGCCCTGGTCTGGCAGGCGTGGAGCGATCCCGCCCATCTCAAGGAATGGTGGTGCCCCGCCGTGGACCACCGAGGTGCGCGCCTTCGACCTCAGGCCAGGCGGTGCCTTTCACACCTTCATGCGCGGTCCCGATGGTGGCACCAGCGACAACCCGGGTGCCTTCCTCGAGGTGGTTCCCCAGTCACGCCTCGTCTGGACCTCGGCGCTGCTCGAACACTGGCGCCCAGCCGCCGACCCGTGGATGCCCCTGACGGCCTACATCAACCTCTCCGATGAGGGGGAGCACACGCGCTACGTGGCGACGGTGCTCCACAAGGACAAGGCGACGCGCGACCAGCATGAGGCGATGGGGTTCTTCGACGGCTGGGGGACCTGCATCACGCAGTTGGAGGAGTTCGCGGCGTCGCTACGCCGCTGACGCCATCGCTCGTCAGGCGGGGAAGCTTCCGTCCTCGGCGAGTCCCAGCAGGTTCCCCGCCGGGTCCTTGAACAGGGCGAACGTCACCACCCCCGGCACCACCGTTCGCGGGATCACCACAGTCCCGCCGGACGCGGCGATGGTCGCCAGCGATTGCGTGATGTCGGGGACGCCGAAATAGAGCACCTTGTCGGGCGGGTCCTGGCGCAACCCGCCACGCAGGCTGCCGGTGTTGGCCGCGGCGATGGCCGAGTCGGTGCCGATCTGCCAGCCGAAGACGCCGCTGTAGAAGGCGCGGAGCGCCGCCACGTCGGGGCCGGCGAATTCGAAGTACACGAGTGGGGCAGGCATCACATGACCTCTGAGATGGGGTGATTGGTCGTGTCGTGCGTGGTCATGCGCGGGAGATGCCGGGCGCGGTCGTCGCACCAGCATCCTCATCCCGTCGCTTCCGGCTCATCACGCCGGCGGCGATGAGGGCGAACAGGAGCCCCACCGGGAGCGGCTCCAGGAAGGTGATCGCGATGTTCACGAGCGGCTTCTGGTACATCGCCTGGAACTCCTCCATCTCCTTCCGCTTGGCGGCGAGTTGGGCTTCGTTGGCCCCGGACTTCCGCTCCTTCTCGATTGCCTGCGCGGTCATCTTCTCGGAGTAGCCGGGGTCAGCTTGAAGTACATCACTTCCACGTGGCGACGTAGCAGCTGCTGGCGACGAACATGATCAGGAAGCCGACCAGGAAGGCGCGCGCCCGAAGGTGATGCGCCCGCCGGCCACGTTGTCGCGATACGTCTTGACCCTCCACGAAGATCATCAGGAAGGCGAGGACCATCGACGTGTAGCCGATGAGCATCCCCTTCTCGGACCCGATCTGCTCCTGGAACGGCATGGCGATGAGCAGCATCGCCGACATGATCGTCCCGGCGATGAGCCCGAACGTCAGCACGATTTTTCGCATGACAACTCCCGGTTGGTTGAGGAGGGGCGAGTCTATCCGTCGTCCCCCGCCGCGCGCGTCACACGAACGGGTGATTTTGGGCGATCTGGGGCAAAATCATGCGAAAGTAGGAGGGTTCGGGGCGGCGCCTTCGGGGGGCCGAGCCCCTCACGGAATCAGGCGCAGCTCCGCCCAGCTGCACCGCCTGCGTCCGTCGCCGGGCTCCCAGCTTGTCGAAGACCCGGCTCGAATGCGTCTTGACGGTGTTTTCGCTCACCGACACCCGCTCCGCAATCTCCCGGTTGCTCAACCCCTCGGCCATCAGCGCGAGGATCTCCAGCTCGCGCGGGTGATCCGGAGCGCCCGGACCTTCTGCTCGTCGCGCACGAAGGTGGCCGGCGCGGGGACGTGGACCGGCACCGGAACGTGAATCTCCTGAATCTCCCGCACGACGACGGGCTCGGCGGGGCGGGTCAGCCTGAGGCCGAGCCAGATCCCCAGCCCGGCGAAGACCGCCGCGACCAGTGCGCCATAGATCTCGATCGAGTGCTCGACGATGATCCAGCGGTACTGAATGAAGCGGAGCACGGCGACCAGGGCGCCGCACAGGAGACCGTACAGAAGGACGTGCTTACGCATTCCCGCAGCTGGAGAGGGGCGGGTCCGGAAAGGGACGCGATCCGACGCAGAAGGGCAAGCGCCACCGCGCCGCCGGGTGACATTCCGGATCGCTGTTCCGCGCGCCACTTTCGGGGATCTCTCACCCGTCAGGCTCTGCCGCCATGTCATCGTCCCGCCGCGACTTCCTTCACACCGCCGCACTCGCTGGTGCTGGGCTCGCCCTCTCCCCCTCGATCGCATCTGCGTCGGGAGCCCGTGCGAACGCGAATCCGGGCGAGCGCCGCGATCCCACGCCATCCGTGGCCCCCAAGAAGCTCCTGATCCTGGGCGGCACCGGCTTCATCGGCCCCAACACGGTGAAGTACGCCCTCGCCCGCGGGCACGAGGTCACGATCCTCACGCGCGGGCGCAGTGCCAGGTGGACGGCGTCGAGCACATCACCGCCGACCGCGAGGGCGACATGGGGATGCTCTCAAAGCGGAAGTGGACGCGGTGTCGACAACAATGCGCGAGACTACCGATGGGGTTGCGCGCGAATTGTGTGGCGGCGCTCAGGACTCCACGGGACACTACCTCTTTGTCTCGTCGATCTCGGCGTACAAGACCGATACGATGAGCTACGCGACCGCGGGGAACGTGCGCACGGAGCCGATCTGACGAATCGCACCGAGCGTTTCGCCCCGCCGCCGGGGTTCAAGGACGGCGATGAGGCGCCGTACGGCCTCACGAAGGCGATCTCCGAGAACCTCGTGCACGCCGCGTTCCCGAAGCGCGCCACCATCGTGCGCCCTGGGCTCATCGTGGGCCCCACCGACCCGACCGATCGCTTCACGTACTGGCCGGTGCGCGTCGACGAGGGGGCGAAGTTCTCGCCCCGGGGAACCCCAACCACTCGTCGCGGGTCATCGACCAGCGCGATCTCACGGAGTGGATCGACAGGCTCGCCGAGAACGGGTGATGGGCGACTTCAACGCCACCGGCCCCGGCGACGCGGATGAGCTTTAGCCGAGATGCTCGGCTGCCGTCGCGCGGTGACCTCGACCCCGGTCTCGTTTACCGGGTCCCCGAGTCGTTCCTGGCCGAGCAGAAGGCGGCGATCTGGAGCGAGATCCCGGCGTGGGCCCCGGGCGACGCGCTGATGACGTGAACGTGAAGCGTGCCATTGCGGCTGGGCTCACCTACCGACCCCTTTGCCGTCACGGCGCTCGACACGCTACCGTGTGGGACAAGTCGCGTCCCACCGCCGACCGCGCCAAGCGTGCGGCGGGGACTAGCGGGCGCGGGAGGCGGAGAGATCCTCGCGCGCTGGCGGCAGCGCGCGAAGCAGCGCGCGACGCGGGGTGCGACGGAAGACTGACGGGAGCTGCAACGCACCCGTGCGTCCACCGCCACCACGCCGTGCGCGAAGGCGAGGAGCGGATTGACGTCCAGTTCCGCGATCACGGGAAAGTCCGCGGCGAGTTATCCAGCCGGCACAGGGCATCGACCAGTGCCGGCTCTTGTGCAGGCGGCCCACCGCGAAGCCCCTGAGCACGCGCGTGCCCCGCGGATCCCGCGGAGCATGTCGAGCGCCTGCGCGTCGTCGATGGGGGCACGCGGAAGATCACGTCCTGCAACGCCTCGACGAAGACGCCGCCCAACGCCCGAACATGAGCAGTGGGCCGAAGCGCGGGTCGTGCATGATCCCGGCGATCGTCTCGCGCCCACCGTGAGGTAGCGCTGCAGCACCACCCCATCGATGTGCGCGGTCGGTGCCGCCAGCCGCACGCGCGTCATCATCTGCGCGTAGGCGTCCGCAGCTCGTCGGCATCGGCGATCCCGAGTACGCCGCCGACATCGGTCTTGTGGAGATGTCGCGGCTCGCGAGCTTCAGGACGAGCGGGTAGCGCGTTTGCAGCGGCCGCATCGTCGAGTCCCGTGGCATCGCCCGTGGCGACGAAGCGCACGTCGGCCACCGGATGGGCGCTATAGCGCAGCCAGG
Source organism: Gemmatimonadota bacterium (assembly GCA_016719105.1). Classification (NCBI taxonomy): domain Bacteria; kingdom Pseudomonadati; phylum Gemmatimonadota; species Gemmatimonadota bacterium. The sequence goes on from JADKAQ010000015.1 coordinate 12,209, forward strand.
GCGATGGACTCGCCCTCTGACAGATGCGCGCGTCCCTCGCGGGCGCGCCGTCGATGATCGCCGCGGCCCTGGCGATCGACCTCGCCGCGGCGTCGCGCTTCGCTGCGATGCTCCACCCCCCATTCGCGCTGCCGGTTGGGCGCGTTCAGGGCGCGCGCCGCGCCTCGGGGAAGATGTAGGCGGGGATCCCCGCCTGGCGCAACTCGGGCCGCCTTCGCGGCGCCCCCTTGAGCCCCATCAGCACGGCCGCATCGGCTTGCGGGGCGGGTCACGGCCGCACTGACGATCGCTTCGGCCAAGTCCTCCTGCCTAACGCCGAACGGCGGGACGAAGATCGGGACCACCGTGTCGATGTTGGGATCGGCGAGGAAGGCGGTGAGCGCCGCCTTGTAGCCGGCAGGGGTGGCGGAGGCGATCATGTCCGAGCGGGATTGCGAATCGAGGCCTTAGGCGGGAAGAGCGGGCGCAACGTCTCGACGGTCGCCGGGCTCAGCTCCACGAGTTCAGACCCCTGGGTCTCATCGCGTCGGCGGCGAGGATCCCGGGGCCGCCGGCGTTGGTGAGCACAGCGGTGCGACGCGACCGGGGCGCGCCAGCACGCCGAACCCCATCGCCATGTCGAACCGGTCCTCGATGGGTTGGCGCGCAGGACGCCGGCCTGCGTCAACATCGCGTCGAAACCACGCCGTGTCGCTCGCGGCGAGAGTGCGCCGGTGCGATGACGCGGCGGCTTTAACGCACCGAAACGCCCCGACTTCCCGACGATGATCGGCAGGTAGCTTGGTGATGCGTGACGCCGACTCAGGAAAGCGCCGAAGGGGTCGCCAGGACCTCCAAACGTACATCGGGATCACCTTCACCGCCGGGTCGATCTTTACTGCTCGAGCAGCTTCGGTGCTGGAGACGTCGGGGAGTTGCCGATCTGGCACAAACTGCGAGATGCCAATCGCTGCTCACCAGCGCGCGTAGTCCAGCCCGCTCAACCCCAGCGCCCCCGACGCTGCGAGACGAAGGCCCGTGGGCGAACAAGGAACGGTCGGGCGAAGGTCGCGTTCATCGACACCGCCGGGTCTCGGCGTTGATCACCCCATGCGGTGCGGGACCGATCGTGCGCATCCCGTGCCGATGGACGATCGCGCCAGATCGCCTCCAGCGTCCACGCCGGCTCCCATCTCACGGAAGCCGGCGACGATGACGATCAACGCCTTCACCCCGGCCGCGCCACTGCGACTCCGGCCGCGTGAGAATTTTCTCCTTCGGCTTTTGGGTTTTGGCCGCAACGTCCACCGGTTCGAGGACATCGCCGAACTTGGCGGTAGGCGTGCACCGAACGGATGGACGACTGGTAATGCCCAGGTTGACCGGGTGGGCGATACCGTTGACCCCGAAGTCGATAGGGTTCGAGAGGACCTGAGTTCCCCACCTGGCGCTGGCTCGCGCGGCGCTGAAGCGCCGATGAGCGGCGACGGTGCGCGGGGCGAGCAGTGGGGAGAGAGTCGAGGACGGGTGTAGCGTTCACGGGGGGGCACGATGACGGTCGGGTGCACGGGTACGCGCGCGCAACCTCGCGCCTCGTGCCGGCCGCAGCATCGATAGCAACCCCCTACACCCCGCCGACTTTGGGGGAGCGCTCCGGCGCAGGGCGTCCGTCGCGCGCGCCTACGCGATGATGGTCTTGTTTCTTCGAGACCGCCGGGGAGATGGGGCCAGCGTCGGGCGTTGGCCGGCCCGTCCGCCAGCTTGAGGTGCCAGCGCAATCAGCCCGTAATGGTAGCCCCTCGTGCCGAAGCATGTGCTGCAACAGGAGGAGTGGATGGTCGGTGGTGCTCCATCGCCATGCCTAACGTCTTCCTGATGACGCACTGCATCCCGCACGGCGCCGCGGCGCTTATCGCGCAACATCTCCGTGGCTGACCTTGCTGCAGTGCGCGTCCGAGCACTCCTGCTCCAGCGACCGCCCGAAGGCACGAACTCCGAGGCGTCTTCTCGGCGATGAACACCAGCCGCACGTAGTGCATGTTGCGCCGCCAGTTGGGCAGACGTTGGACTGTCCATCGCGCGCAGCATCTCGTGTCGAAGGAGGGCGAGGGCAGATTGACCAGGATATCAATCATTGTTCTTGTCCCCCGCGTCAAGCATGGCATCGAGCAGGGACCCGTCCGGGGAGTGCGGCATGTCGCGCGACGCCTCGATGAAGTGATTGGGTGGTGGCATGACCGTCGACCGCGATCACCGCCGCGTGCGTGGACTACCCTCAGCCCCCCATGCGGCGCACGACGCAAGCAGTTGCGCACTCGCCTTCCTGCGGTCTGCGAGGTCTGCCGCGGTCGATGGTGGCCACGACCCGCACGGCGTGGATCCAGGTTGGTGTGGTGATCGAAAACGCCGGGCGTCGCGCGCGATGGGAGCGCCGCTCCCATCACGACCGAAGGCGATGCTGACTCCACCACTCCAGCGCGTGTCGTCTCTGGCGGCCAGCACACGCTGTCGCCCCGCCATGTACTGCCTCGGTGTTGCCGAACGGAGGTGTCCGCCCCTCGGCGGGTCGACGAGCGCCAGGACATCCCTGACGTCGGGCGGTTGATCGCCTTGCGATGCCGCCGCGTCGGGCATTGGACGAATCGGCGACTGGGGTCGATCCAAGCATGCGGTGGGCCGTCTTCTTGGAGTACTGGAAGTGCAATCAGGACCGTCCCGATCGGGATGGCGCGAGGATCAACGGTCTGTCTGGGTATCATGCGGTACGATGGCGAGCGGGGCGTGCCTAACGCTTCCGTCGACCGACGCACGCCCGTTTTCATCTGCGGCTCGGGGGTCAGGCAGTTGGCGCGCATATGCGAGATCGGTGCGAGAGAAACCAGGCGGCCGCCTGGCAGGTTCCCGTGATGCACGAGCGGCCCTGACGGCGCGTACGATCCGACGTGGAAGAAGGCCACGAAAGTGGCGAGGAAGGCTCAGCAGACGCGACTGTAATCGATCCTGCATCGCACCCCCGATTACCACGCGCCCGTGCATGGGAGACGAGCCTGACCTTGGATCCGGTCTCCCCGACTGCTCCCCCCCCCGCCTCATCGCCCTCGCCCCGGTTCGACTCGACGGCCCCTGACCGATCAGAGTCCCGCCGCGCCCCCGGTGAGCCCCGCCACCTGGAGATGGCACCGGACGCCAGTTTTACGGTGCCGCCACGCAGGTTCTCATACCGCCGGGGAGAGAGGGAGGATTTTTACCAGACTTCTGGAACAGAGAGTCGACCGCAGGAAACGCATCTACCCATTGGCAGCCCTTCTGGGGCTGATTCGTCGGGGCGTGCGATGGGCCGGACCCTGTCCACGCCGCTTAAGGAATCCCCAGCGGTCCCATCTTTCCATGCTGGTGTCGGCTGGCGGTGGGTTCTTACTGGCTTGAGCTCCCGGTCTTGAGCATACCTCCGCCGTCCGCGTCGACGGCACCGTTGCCTGCTGGGGCAGCAATCGCCTTGGCCTGCTCAGAGTCCCCGCCAACGGTAGCTGCCACGCACTGGGTCAGCGCGGAATGGGATCGCACGTGTTGCGCTCCTGAGCGACTGGCGGCGCGGCGTGCACTGGGTTACGGCGGCAACGGACAGACGACCGTCCTGCAAACGTGCGACGCGCGGTGAACGTCGATGCCGGCGGCGGACATAGCTGTGCGCTGCAGGACGATGGCATCGCCGTCTGTTGGGAGATACACGCACTCAAAGCGAAGGCGTGATACCACCGACGCTCGGTGGTAAAACAGGTGAAGAGCGCAGGTAGCATCACACCTGTGTGCTCAAACTCCTGACAGGACCGTCGCCTGTTGAGGGCAACGGCGATGAGCCAGATCAACGCGTGCCGCCAGGACTCACACGAACGTGAAACCGGTGAGGACCGGTGAGAACAAGGGCCGCCATCCTGCGCACCGGTGGCAGCGTGATCTGTTCGAATGGCGGGAGGATGGGAGTGGCCGATCCGCCGGCCAACCTGGGTATCGTCACGCAGGTGGATGCCCGGCATGCGCATGCCTGCGCGGTCAAGGCCGACGGCGGCGTCGCCTGCTGGGGCTACAATGCACTGGGCCGCGACGACGATGCCAGCCAACCTCCGGGGGGCGGTTCAGTTGTGTTTTCGCGAAGATAAAAACACTCCGCGGTGATGACCGATCCCGGGTGACCTGCTGGGGCTTGGCGGCCGATTGGACGGACTGCGCACGCCATCGAGGCCGTGTCCGGGGGCGGCACCCCCGCGGAATTTTTTTTTGTACGCGAGGAGCGCGATCGCCACTCGCGTTGGCCAATGCGTCAGTGCCAGACTACATCGGCAATGCCGACCTGACCTTCCGCCTTCGATTGTGGTGACGGTGCCAGCTGCGGCCCTTTGGCGCCGCGACCCGATGTCCTGTCCCACCGTGGACAACGGCATGCCTGCGCACGATGCGCGCGACGGTCATGGATCGCGACGGTGGCTCCCAACGCGTACGCGCCCGGTCGGCGGATCGAGAACGCCGCCCCATAGACGGTATTGACCGGCGATGTCGCCAGGCGACGCTCGGCAAGCCCTACACGCTCCACGGCTGGCGCCGTCCTCTGATCCGGGGGTGGCCGACGCTCCATGGACGTACGCCATTTATTGGGGAGACGAGACGCCCGCCGCGACGGGTTACTTCCTGATCGATCTTGGCGCCGCTCGTCGTGACGCACCGTTCACCCGCCCTGGTCCCCCGACGATCATGGCACGCGTGACCGACAAAGGACAGTGCGATGCGCTCCCGCTTTTATCAGATGGACATGACCCCCCAGTTCTCAGACTACTTCGAACCAATCGACCGCCACGCCCGAGGTGAACGACCTGACCACGGGCGACCTTATGCCGCTCCCCATCAGGTTCACCCTCGGTGCAGACTACGGGATGAACGTCTTTGCCTCGACGTCGGGGGTGCGGCAGGTGTCGTGCGGCCACAGGGGCACGGCTCGGCGCCGTCCTGCAACCGAACATCCGGGGCTCGGTGCGGGGTCGTTGCCGAGCGCTATGAATTCACGACGGAAGACCGACCAAGGCGTACAAGGGAGCTGCCCCCGCCTGGTCGTGCGGCTGACGGGACGGCACGACTTGCACGGCGGGTTCCCTTCCCGTTGATCCGCGTGTTGTGCCGCAAGCGAAGCCTGCGCCAGAACATGTACCTCGGCGCTGGTTGTCCTCCGTTCGTGCCGAAACACTGGCGTTGATGTGCCGATGCGTGGGCGTCGACCTGCGTGTCGCTCGTGTTGGCGGCGTGAGTGACGATAGATTTCTTTCGCCCGATGCGGGCCGTCCGATAGCATCGCTTCCACAGCCGCTATACCACCACGTGCAATGGATACCAGGGAGAGTCACACACGCGGTGCCGCTCTACGCAAGTCATGCGGCCGGGGCGCCGAGTATGTTGGGGACGAAGGATTGCGGGTTGCGGTCGTACAGGAGAACCAGCTGCTCTGCACCTGCACCATCTGGCTGATATACTTCAGGGAAGCGATATTACTGCTGGTGCAGGTCGACGGGTGAAGTTCACGCGTGACCCGCATTGGCAAAAAAATGACCGATGAGCGTCCGGGCGATATTGAAAGCCCTTTCAGTAGCGGCCGCCCTGCGTGTCGGCATTCACCATGAAACTGATGTACCCCCCTAACGTGCGGTTGGTTTTGGGCTTTTCATGCTCGGGAGAGGGCATCGAAATGAAGCTTCCACGACCTAATCGGCGTCGCTCCCCGTGGTCGTGAGCGAGACGTGCCCCGACCTCGCCACGGCAATGTTGAGGTCTTCCGTCAACGGTTCCCGACTCCCATCGCTACGTGGGGCCGATGGTCCACGAATCGCTGGTCGTGCAGCCCGGTGCGCCAGCCGTCGCCGTTGTCACAGCCGAGGAGGTAGGGGCCAGGATGGGCCGGGTCTGACACAAACACGCCGTAAATATCGGCGATGCGCAGCCGGTCGACCGGCGTCGCGGTGCGCGTGCGCTGGCGCAGAGCAGGCCGATCGCGCGAGGGCGCCATTCTCCCGAGGGTAGAGCCTGCGCAGCCGAGCATCCCTGGGCGGCCACGCGTCGAAGCGTACGCCCCGCGTTGGCACCGTCTCGAAGACCCACGCTGGAAAGTCCCCGCGGTCCCTTGCCGTGCCAGGTAGCCTGGAAAAAAAACCGGGCGCAGGATGCTACGGCCCGGAAAAAGTGCGAGTTCTTGCATACCCAGTGCGGCAGGATGACGAAGTCGCCCCCCTTGCTACAACCAGCCGTTGTGATACCACGGACGAAGTCGGATGCGGTTCCACCCTCGGGTGTCCGGCGCTCAACCGTCTGATACGCGAGTTGTGCGCCGGGGGATACCTTCCTGATCCCACCATCCTCAACAAACCCTACTGGCGGGACCTCACCTTCGTGAGAACCCGCTGCATCGCCCGTGCCTTCGAAAGTAGGCGTCGTACGGTAGGGTGCGTCCGATCGCCCGACCCAGCGACGGCAACCGCGGAAGAACGCCAGTCTCGCCTCGCCAGCGAGTCCAGCGTCAGGTACCGGAGGCCGTCACTCGGCAAGTGGTCGTACGCGGGGATCGTCTGGAATGTATGGCGAAGCCTTTGGGGTCAGTCTCCATCAGCTGGCGAACTCGACGCCCGAGGTCTGGCAGAACGCCCCTGATGAAAGAGTCGTCGCCCATCCGGTATTAGGTCCTCGGCCTTTGCGGCGAAGACCGCATGAAACGCCGGGAGTGCGTCCGGCAGCCAGCCCGCGAAGCCAGCCGGGTCCCGTGCCATGCGCCAACCGCGCCGCGCTGTTTCCCGCCGGCTGCTTCACCCAGCCAGTCGATGGTGTCGTACGCGTCGGTCTGATTCGTCGATCGCGCCGAGGGTCACGTGCATCGCGCTGCCGTCGATTCACGACGACGCGCCCCCTCGGACCTGAAACGCCCCCCGGACGTCTTCGAAGAGGACAGCATGCCCCCGTCTTCTGCCCAGCTCACGGGGTATCGGCGGGGCGGGGCCCTCATAACACCCGCCCTTCGGCCGAGAAGGGGGGTGCGAACGAGGAGGATCCAGGGCTCGCTGCCGCTACCCGTCGGGAGAAACGCGCCACGGCGAAAACTGCCCCATCCACGCATCGGGATGGTGAAATCTCTCGCCGGTTTCGAAGCAGTCCGCGACTTGTTGGCCGTCGCTGGGCCTCGCGGTCGAGGAAGGCGAGGGCGCACTGACGCTGCACGTGACGGCGACGGCGAGCAGGCGCGGTGAGCGCAGCGGGCAGGACAGATGATGCACGCAGCGTCCTGGGGCGGGCGATGAAGGAACTGGTGGGCGAGGCGTGCGGCATCCACGTGTCGATATCGCCCCCTCGCCGGCGCAACACCGCCGGTCGACCCACATTTTCACCAGCGCGCAGTGATGCCTCGTCATGTCGGGCTGCGTCTGAAGTCGCGCGCTCACGCATCCCGGTCGGCGACAGACGGCGCGCCAGGGATGAGCTGAGGAGGCCGCACCGCAGAACGATGCCCTGGAAGTCCTGCGTGTTGCACGCCCGCCCGCGTCCATTACGCCCGCACCCGGAAGTCGTCCGATGAGCCTGATGATGTCCTGGACCCCACGCTCTCCAGGACTGCCCTGGCCACGACCACGCTCGCGGGGTCGCGGGGCGTGCGTTGGATGCGCGCGACTATTCCAGCGCGCTGGCCGCCCTCTCCCGCGCATGCTCGCGCAGGACTCCGTCACACCCGCGGTGACCCGGTGGATGGCCGGGCGCTACTTCCCGACCTCAAGCGCGACTACGCAGAGGCGGCGGTGCAGTTCCGCGAACAGGGGGAGGTTGACCCGACCCTGAGCCAGGTCAGGAGTTCGACATCGCCAGCCGCGTGGGTGCGATTAGCCGACGTCGGGGATCCAGGTGGGCGGCGAACGTGCTTTCCGGAGTACGCCCGCCGGGACCGCAATCTCACGTCCTTCTGACCCTTGCGCCTGGCGACACGGACTCGACATCGGGGCCCGCATCAGGCGTATCGATCATCCTCGCCGCCCTGCATCCCGATGTGCGGATCATCGCCTACAAACCCGCGGCGTAATCCGCCAACTACGCCCGCCGCTCCTGCGCAACCTGGCCGCCAACGGCATCACGAACGTCACGCCGGTGCAGCAAGGCGGACTTGGCCGAGCACAGGAGATGACCATCACGTGGAGCGCCGAGGCCACCGCGAGATGAGCAACCCGATTGCCCGGGACTGTCCCGCCGGGGCGCGCGCCGCGCACCTGGAAACAAACAGATGAGTTCCGAGACGGCCCGGTGCGTCACGGCACTCGACAGTGTTGGAACGCATAGGAATCGAGCGATGCGCCTGGCT